>NZ_JBLOUI010000021.1:0-43124 GCF_047807365.1 Peptacetobacter sp. AB800
TTTTGCAGTTGGCGGACCGCAATTATATCTTATCAAAAGGAGCTTTTTTATTAAAGACTCAAAGCTAAAAGCTTTACTGAACCCCCAGTCTAACTGGGGGTTTTCTACATAATAAAAAAGAGATGCCACAAGAAAATTCTTGCGGCATCCCACTTTTATTTAAAAATTATACTAATCTTTTGTATGATTCGTATCTTTCTTTTGCATTTTCTTCAGCCATAGTGAATAGTTCTTCAGCCTGTTCTGGGAACTGTTTAGCTATTGCTGCGTATCTTGTCTGTTTCATTAAGAAGTCTCTGAAGCTTTCTGTTGGTTCTTTAGAGTCTAATGAGAATGGATTCTTACCTTCAGCTTTTAATTCTGGGTTGAATCTGTATAAATGCCAGTATCCACAGTCAACTGCCTGTTTTTCATTAGCTATACTTCTTCCCATACCTTCTCTTAAACCATGGTTTATACATGGAGCGTAGCATATGATTAGAGATGGACCATGATGAGCTTCTGCTTCAGTTATAGCTTTCATGAACTGGTTCTTATCAGCACCTATAGCAACCTGAGCTACGTAAACATTTCCGTAAGACATAGCCATCATACCAAGGTCTTTTTTCTTAGATCTCTTACCAGCTGCTGCGAATTTAGCCATTGCTGCTGCTGGAGTAGCTTTAGAAGCCTGTCCACCTGTATTAGAGTAAACTTCTGTATCGAATACTAATACGTTAACATCTTCACCCTGAGCAAGAACGTGGTCTAATCCACCGTAACCGATGTCGTAAGCCCAACCGTCTCCACCAAGTATCCACTGAGATCTCTTAGCTAAGTAGTCTTCTCTTTCTTTTATATCTTTAACAGCTGCTGCTATTTCAGGATCATTCATGCAAGATTCATGTAATCCGTTAACTAATTCAGCTACTTTTGCAGAAGCTTCTTTATTAGCAACACCGTCTTCTTTAGTTTCTAACCAGTTGTTAAGAACTGCTTTAGAGTTTTCATCATGAGCTTTTTCAGCTAAAACTTTTATGTCTTCTTCTAATTTAGCTCTCATATGTTTAACTGCTACGAACATACCAAATCCGTATTCAGCATTGTCTTCGAATAATGAGTTTGCCCAAGATGGACCTTTACCTTCATGGTTGCAAGTATAAGGAGTTGATGGTGCAGATCCTCCCCATATAGAAGAACATCCTGTAGCATTTGCTATCTGCATTCTATCTCCAAATAACTGAGTTATAACTTTTATGTATGGAGTTTCTCCACATCCAGCACAAGCACCTGAGAATTCTATTAATGGCTGTCTGAACTGAGAACCTTTAACTGTATTTACGTTCATTAAATCGCCTTTTGGAGCAACTTTAGTTGTATCCATAGCGAAGTTCCAGTTTTCTACCTGTTCTTCCTGAGTAGCTAGAGGCATCATTTCTAATGCTTTGTTAGGAGCTGGACATATGTCAGCACAGTTTCCACATCCTGTACAGTCAAGAGTAGATACCTGCATTCTGTACTGTAATCCATCGAATCCTTTACCTATAGCTTTTTTAGCTTTGAATGCTTCTGGAGCATTTGCTAATTCTTCTTCAGTAACAAGTACTGGTCTTATACAAGCGTGTGGACATACGAATGAACACTGGTTACACTGTATACAATTGTCTAATTTCCATTCTGGAACGTCTACTGCTATACCACGTTTTTCGTAAGCAGCTGTACCACATGGGAATGTTCCGTCTGGTAATTCTGTGAATGCACTTACAGGTAGGTCATTACCTTTCTGAGCAGTCATAGGTCTTAATATATTTTTGATGAAGTCTGGTTCGCAAGCTTCTTCTTTTGGTGCATCAACAGCAGTTTTCCAAGCTTCTGGAACTTCTACTTTAACTAATGCGTTTATACCTGCGTCAACAGCTTTGAAGTTCATGTCTAATATTTTCTGACCTTTTTTACCGTAAGTTTTAACTATTGATTCTTTTAAGTGTTCAACAGCTTCGTCTACTGGTATTATTTCAGCTAGTTTGAAGAAAGCAGCCTGCATTATCATGTTTATTCTGCTTCCTAATCCTATTTCTTTACCTAATTCAACAGCATTAACTGTGTAGAACTGTATGTCGTTTTTAGCTATATACTGTTTCATTGATGCAGGTAGGTTAGCTTCTATACCTTCCTGATCCCATATAGTATTAAGTACGAATGTACCACCTTTTTTAAGTCCTTTTAATAAATCATACTGATATACATAAGACTGGTTGTGACAAGCTATGTAGTCAGCTTCATCTATTAAGTAAGTTGATCTGATTGGAGTATCACCAAATCTTAAGTGAGACATAGTTATACCACCAGATTTTTTAGAGTCGTAATCGAAGTAAGCCTGAGCGTATTTGTCAGTGTTATCACCGATTATTTTTATAGCCTGTTTGTTTGCACCAACAGTACCATCTGATCCAAGTCCCCAGAATTTACATCTTACAGTACCTTTAGATGTTATTCTGAAGTCTTCAGCTTCTGGTAATGATGTGTTAGTAACGTCATCAACTATACCTATTGTAAACTGATTTTTTGGACATTCAGCAGCTAAGTTGTCGTAAACAGCTTTTAACTGAGCTGGAGTAGTATCTTTAGATCCTAATCCGTATCTTCCTCCTACTATTAGAGGAGCATTTTCTTTTCCGTAGTATATATCTCTAACGTCTAAGTATAGAGGATCACCAGTTGCACCTGGTTCTTTAGTTCTGTCTAATACACATATTCTTTCTACTGTAGAAGGCATTGCTTTTAAGAAATGTTCTGTAGAGAAAGGTCTGTATAAGTGAACTTTAACACATCCAACTTTTGCGCCTTCAGCGTTTAATCTATCTATAGTTTCTTCTAATGCTTCTGTAACTGAACCCATAGCAACTACTACATATTTAGCATCTTCTGCTCCGTAGTAATCGAATAAGTCATGTTTTCTTCCTGTTAATTCACTTACTTTGTGCATGTATTTTTCAACTATGCCAACCATATCATTGTAGTAAGTGTTTGATACTTCTCTTGTCTGGAAGTATATATCAGGGTTCTGAGCAGTACCTCTTGTAACTGGGTGGTTAGGAGATAAAGCTTTGTCTCTGAATTTCTGAACAGCGTCGAAGTTTAATAATGAAGCGTATTCTTCATTTTCCATTAATTCAACTTTCTGTATTTCGTGAGAAGTTCTGAATCCATCGAAGAAATGAACGAATGGAAGACTTCCTTCTATTGCTGCTAAGTGAGCAACTGGAGCTATATCTGCAACTTCCTGAACTGAACCTGAAGCTAATAAGCAACATCCAGTCTGTCTAACTGCCATAACGTCCTGATGGTCACCGAATATTGATAATGCCTGAGATGCTAAAGCTCTTGCAGAAACGTGGAATACACCTGGAAGTAATTCCCCTGCTACTTTATACATATTAGGTATCATAAGTAATAATCCCTGAGATGCTGTAAATGTAGATGTTAATGCACCAGCCTGTAAAGAACCGTGGAATGCACCAGCAGCACCAGCTTCTGACTGCATTTCTACAACATTAACTTTCTGTCCAAATACGTTTTTTCTTCCCTGAGAAGCCCATTCATCAACTAATTCTGCCATAGTTGAAGATGGTGTTATTGGGTATATAGCTGCTACATCTGTAAATGCATAAGCAACATGAGCTGCGGCTGTATTCCCATCAACAGTTTTCATAAATTTTGCCATGATTAAAATATCCTCCTTGATAGTTTCATTCGCTTGTCTATCTAAAGGCAAGTCTATTTTTAATTTATACTTATAAAGCTCTAAGCATTTACTATCTATAAATATTTAGAGTATAAAAAGCGTATAAATCTTATTACTTTTATATCATACTACATTTTTTTTAAAAATGCCATCCTTTTTTCAGAATATTTAATATCATATACAATGTTCATCACAATTCAAAAAAATATATTTTTTAGTGTAACACATAACATTATATATGCTCTCTTTTTACTAAGTATTAAATATCCATTTATTAATAAAACTAAATAAAATTATTCAGCTATTAATTCTACTAAATCTCCATTTTTAACGCCTGCTGCATTTCCTTCTTCCATGTCAACGTGCATTTCTAATTTGAAGCTGTCTTTAACTCTAACTAATACGTTTTCGAATATAAGACCTCTTGGTCCTTCTGTTCTAACTTTTACTATATCTTTGTCTTTAACTCCGAATTTTGCAGCGTCTTCGTTGCTCATGTGTATATGTCTTGAAGCAACTATAACACCTTTTTCTATTTCAACTTCACCTGCTGGTCCAACAAGTTTAAGTCCTGGAGTACCTTCTATATCTCCTGATTCTCTTATTGGAGCTTTTACTCCTAGAGGGAAGCAGTCAGCTAAAGATACTTCTACCTGAGTTTCTGGTCTAGCTGGTCCTAATACTCTTACAGTTAATTTTCCTTTTGGTCCAACTAAGTCTACTTTTTCTTCACAAGCATACTGACCTGGCTGAGAAAGATCTTTGAATTTAACTAATTCATGACCTTTACCAAATAAAGCGTCTATATGTTCCTGTGATAAGTGTATGTGTTTGTTTGATAAAGCTATTGGTAATTTCATTGCCTATCACTCCTATCTTTTATTATATTGTATTCATTAAACCACAAATTACTTCACATACATTATACAAAATATAATTGTTAAAATCAAATATTTACTTATTTAGTTATTTTTAAAATTTTTTCATTTTAATCGGTATTTTTTTCAAATTCGTATAACTTTTTTATTTCTGAAGTTGTGATAACATTTTCACGCTATTTTAATTTTATTCTACATAAAGTTAAATTCTTTTTTCAAAAGCTCTTCAATATCATCAGAACTCATTTTGAAAATCCCCACACACGAACTTGCATCCGGAAGTATAACTGAAATCTCTCCAAAACTATTTTTCTTGTCTTTTTTAATATTTTCGACAAGTTTTTCAATATCAATTTTACTAAAATCAAATTCAAAATCGTACTTGTCTATAATTTCTACAAAATTATCATAATAATCCTTTTTTATATATCCCTTTGCAAGTGCAACTTTAAATGCTATTTTCATACCAACAGCAACGGCTTCACCATGTTTTAGACCATATTCCATTTCTATCGCATGCCCAAAAGTATGCCCAAAATTAAGTATCTTTCTTAAACCAGTTTCTCTCTCGTCAGCTTTTACAATTCTAGCCTTAAACTCAGCACATTTCATAATAGCTTTTATAATTTTTTCATTATCCAGACATTTTACCTCAACTGCATTATCATTTAAGAATTTTTCAAATTCTCCATCGTCGTCCATTATAGCTGCATATTTTATAACCTCTCCAAATCCGCTTTTTAGCTCATCACTTGGAAGAGTTTTTAACGTTTCTGTATTTATATAAGTGAATAACGGCTGCTTAAATGCACCAATCATATTCTTATAAACTCCAACATCTATACCTGTCTTCCCGCCTATAGCAGAGTCTACCTGAGATAGTATAGTAGTTGGAACCTGTATATAATCTATTCCTCTCATGTATGTAGCTGCTACAAAACCAGATAAATCTCCAACAACACCGCCACCAAATGCGATAACAAGCGACTTTCTACTCATCCCAATATCTATAAACTCGGATATAATCTTATTAAATGTATCTAAACACTTTGACTCTTCTCCTGGTTTTATGCATATTTTTGAAAAATATTTACTATTTGTTATAGAAAAAATCGATTTTACAAAATCCTCATATAGATTAGCCTCGACGTTTTCATCCGTTACAATAACAACCTTATCGTATTTTTCATCTCTTTCTACTAATTCATACAAAATCTTTGCAAGCTCTGTGTACTCATCAGACACCATTATTCTGCACAAATTATTTCCTGTAGTAATTAATTTCATAAAATCACCTCATTATTCACTCATAATATTTTTAATATGAGTTGCATATTCTTCTGTAGATTTTTTAATATTCCCTATAAGTTCTTCGCTTTCCACATAACTAACCTCGTCGCTATCTGGAATTCTTATATTTTTAACACTTCTCGAATTTATACTCTTAAAGAAAAAGTCCATCACAATATCTCCACCGTCAAACTGATCCTCATACTCCTTAGAGCCACCGACAGCTATATACATTCCTGCTCTTTTTCTACTTCTATCTATAATAGAATCTCCAAGCACAAACTTACTAGAATACACCGCCTGTGTCCTATCTACAACTGTCTTCATCTTTGCAGGCACAGAATTAAAATAAACTGGACTTACAACAACAGTCCCCCTAGATTTATCAAACATATCATAAAGCTCTGTCATATCGTCCTTTATCCTGCATCCCTTCTTGTGCTCGCAGTATCCACAAGCATTACAATAATCTATATCCATTTCGTAAATATCTAAAAGGGCGCAAGATACGCCCTCTCTTTCTAAAATTTTCGAAACATCTCTAGATATATTAAAACAATTTTTATCCTTTCTTGGACTGGCATTTATTATTAAAATATCTTTTATCATATTTCCAAATCTCCATCAATTTATTAATTATTATTCTTTAACATAACCATCATAATATCATCAGAGTATTCTTTCTTTCCAGAGAATGCATAAAACTCTTCCCTAGTCTTTTCTATAATAAACTCTGGACTGTATTTATAGTTTTCGCAAAGAAGCTTTTCAAATCTTTCCTGACCAAACTCTTCCTTGTCCTTGTTCTTAATCTCAAGAATACCGTCTGTAAACATACATACCATCGGATAATTTTCAAGACTTATCATATTATCTCTATATTCCCGGTCCTCAATTACGCCTATTGGAATTCCTTTTTTGCAGTTTACATATTTTGCAACAGTTCCGTCGTTTTGTATAATAACCGGACTGTAATGACCTGCATTGGATACAGTTAATGTATTTTCTTTAGTATCTAAACTTGCCACTATACCTGTACAGAAAACTTCCATCTTATCAAACTCCTCAAAAAGCATCTTATTAAGGTTATTCATTATATCTGACGGATTATCAAACTGTCTGCAAAGTACCTTAAATGCCCCTTTTATAAGTGCAACCATGTAGTTTGATACAATACCATGCCCCATAACATCGGCAACTATATAAGTAACCTTATCGTCGTTTATTCTAACAGCATCATAGAAATCCCCACCTACAACTTTTGCTGGTTGATGATAGCAATAAAGCTGTCTATTTCCGTTGCAAATCATATTCGCATCGTTCATTATAAGTCTTTGCTGTTTATTTAAAATAGACAACTCATTTTGAAGCACTCTATGTCTAACCTCATTCTGGTTGTACTCGTAAAGCTGAGTACCTACAGTTATCTGCTTAGAAAGTATTGAAAGTATATTTATATCATCTCTTGTGTACTTACTTGCATTTGCGCAGATTATATAGCCTAAATTGCTATCTGCATCCATAAGTCTATGGTATATGTAGCTATTTATCTTAGATCCATTCTCAAGGACTATATCAACATCATTTGCAAAATCTCCATCTCTAGAATTTTCAGAAATAGCATCTAACATTAAAAACAGATTACTTCTACACTCATTTTTATTGTAGCAATTCACTATTCTTCCATGTTTTTCATTCTTATCAAGAATTATTATAGCTTCCTCACTGTCTGTAATCTCTACTGCCTGTTTAGTTAAATCTTTTAAATATGTATCTATATTTTTGTCTACATAAAGCTTTCTAGTAGCTTCATTTATAGACGTTACCCCTTGTCTAAGCTTGTTCACTAGCTTATGTACTGACTCATTTTTTCTAGTTATTTCTATAGAAAGTGCCATAAGAGATGCAACAGATGCGATAAAATTCATATCCTCGTCGCTTATTATCTCTCCTTCTGTTGTAAATGCTGTCATAAATCCAACTACTTTTTCCTCTATTATAAATGGAAAAACAGCTCTTCCACAGTATCCTTCGTTCTGAGCTAAATCTCTTTCTTTTGCAGCTGCATCATCTAGAAAAATATCCTTAACATATATGATTTTTTTCTTTTCAACTGCTTCTCTAATATAATCAGGGTACAGATCAAAATCTATCCTAGCACCCTCTGGTCTATCAACATCAAAAACAGTTGGAATATATTTTAAAGTGCTAGAACAAACCAAGTACGCATAATTAAAATCGTCGTTGTAGAAAATATTTACACATGCCTTAGCTGGATGAACAACTTCTAGCATCTTGCCCACTATTATATCTTTTATCTTAAAAAAATCCTGAGATTGTGTAACCAATTTCGAAATCTCAACAAGATTTTTTATTCTCTTCATATACTCTTCAGTCATATTAATTTGCCACGAGCGGCAACGCACCTCCCTTTACTTTACAAATTTATACTTCTTTTAAAAATTTCTCTAAAAAATCATCTTTAAATTGCTTAAAGAAATTACTTATCAATTAATATATATTCTAACATATTCTGCACCATTTTTAATTAAAAATAAAAAAGGAGTAAACAGTCTTTAAATTTTTCAATCCAAAAAACTGCTTACTCCTCTTTTGTTTTAGTGTTCCTTGTAAACGTAATTGTAAATCTTTTCATTCCCTAAGTCTATATCTCCTGTAGTAATATATTTTGATATATTATCAATATCGCTTATTGTCAGATATTGACAAGGTATAGACAGAACATATCCAGTATCATTAAGGAGATGTTTTAACTTCATCACTTTAGACACATCCGGTTTCTCATTAGCTTTTTTGTAGTTTCTATTTTTGCTATTTATGAGATTTTCGTTCTGAATACAAATAAGCTTGTCCACATAATGATGATATGAATCTATAAAATCGCTCTCCTCTAAAATCTCGTCAGGAAGAACCTCGTGAATAGAAACATCTCCCAAAATATTATGAACAAACTTGTCAGATGTTAGCTTACCAGAAATGATTCCCTTTTGATACTTTCTCAAAACTTTCTTCGTAATTGTGTAAATCTTGCACCTAGTTTCTAAATTAAGTTCCTCTACCAGCATTGGCAACCCATCCTTTCCTTTATTTTAATTGTAATTAAAATTTTCAGAAAAATCAAGAGTTTAGTAATACTAAAAATAAAAAGTAAAATAAACAAAAAAACACTTTAGCCTAAATAAAATAAAGGGCTAAAAATACACAATTCAATTTATATATAACTAAAAAATTTTAATCACTAAAACGCTTTATAAAAAAATCCACCCAACAAACATAAATAAAAATTAATTTTTCTTCTCAAGATATATAAAATAAGAAAAGCAGGTTTCACAAGAATTTTTCAGTAGATAAAATTTTGTGTACAATTACAAATTAAATCACACCGACAATTTTGTAAACTATAGTATCAATATTCTTCTCTTAATATTTCAAGCAACTACATAAAAACTTGGTACAAAGAAAGCGTCGAAGCCTGGAACTGATAATAGTTATTCTATTGCCCTTTTACCGAGGTTTTATATGTTGCTCCCTGCTAGGTAGCCAGTAGAGAATGCTATTTGTAAGTTAAATCCTCCTGTGTAAGCATCGACATCTATCACTTCTCCAGCAAAATAAAGCCCCTCAACCAACTTAGACTCCATAGTACTAGAATTTATCTCAGATGTCTTAACCCCACCAGAAGTAACTATTGCTTCCTCCATAGGTCTATATCTCTTAACATGCATCTCAATATTCTTAATCGTATCGACAAGATTTCTTCTCTCTTCCTTAGTTATAGAATTTACTGGTGTTGCTGGATCTATCCCAGAAAGTTCCACGACTACCGGTATCATCTTGCTTGGAAGTAAATCTGATAATGAGTTTTCAAATCTCTTATTTATATATTTCTGGAAATCTCTCTGAACCCTTTTATCAAGCTTTTCGTGGTCTAAAGCTGGTTTTAAATCCAAAGATATTTTATAACTTTCCTTAGATAAATCTCTCATTATGCAGCTCGCAGATTTTATAATCGGCCCATCTACACCATAATCTGTAAACTCCATCTCACCAAAATCGTCGTATATCTTCTTATTTTTCTTTCCAAATACCTTTATAGCAACATTTCTAAGACTAAGCCCTCTTAACTTATGCACAAAATCTTCCTGTATCTCAAGTCCGATCAAAGAAGGTTTTAAAGGAGTTATCTTGTGACCTAATTTTTCAGCAAGTCTGTATCCATCTCCAGTAGATCCTGTTCTTGGGTAGCTTGCACCACCTGTCGCAATTATAACCGCATCTGTTTTAATCTCTTTTCCGTCGCTTAAAACAACAGACTCAACTTTTCCATTCTTTTCTTTTATATCCTTAACAGTTTTTCCTGTTACAAGCTTAATATTTTTTCTCTTTATAAGTCTAGACATAGCATCAACGACATCCATCGCTCTATCGCTCTCAGGAAATACTCTATTTCCCCTCTCAGTCTTTAGCCTAACACCAAGACTTTCAAACATTTCCATAACTGCATCGTTTGTAAATGTGTAGAATGCACTGTATAAAAATTTCCCGTTTGTATTTACATTTGCAATTAATTCCTCAACCTCGCAGTTGTTAGTTATATTGCATCTACCTTTTCCTGTTATCAGTAGCTTTCTCCCAACTCTCTCATTTTTTTCTACCAATACAACATCTATACCATTTTGCGCTGCCGAATAAGCTGCAGTCATACCTGCAGGCCCAGCACCGATTATAACAACCTTCTTCATAATATTTCCCTTCCTAAGAATTTTATTAAAACCCTTATATAAAAATTTATACTTCAACCCAAAAATTATATTCCCATTTTTTTAAATAAATATGGAGCACCTGCGACACCCTGAATAACAACAACAGAATATCTAACAAAATCTAGCACCATATTAAGTGTACTTCCATCAGCTGCTCTAAATAAAGAAAATACAAGCTTTAACCCTAGATAAACAATACCTAAACTAAGCATACCTACTAAAAATCTTTTAATATTTTTCTTTATCGCAGTTGATTTATCCATATTTTTTCTGTCTATTACTTCAAAAGATACGTATTCTCTCTCCAAAATATATCCAACTGTAAACCCAAACATAAGCGCAAAAAGCTTAGTATAATCGCTGCTCTTTAGCACAAACGCCATTATCGCAAGTGGAACTAAAATCAGTATCATTTCCCAATATTTTCCACTTTTCTCAGATCTATCCATTATCTTTATCAAAAGTATAGTAAATAAAATACCAAGAATAAGCCCAACTACAACGTCCATCGGCCAATGAACTGCTAAATAAAGTCTTGAAATACCAGCACCTACAGCCATAACAACTGCTAAAACATACACCCATTTCTTCTTTAACTGAACTGCCAAAGAAGTCCAAAATGTAGTCGCAGTCTGAGTATGCCCACTTGGGAATGAATATCCAGTCGCAGTTTCTACTCTCATAGACTCAAGACCAAATTTCCCAATAGGTCTTTCCACCTTAAAATAATCCTTAATTGCCCCATTTAAAGCAATATTTCCTATAAGAGCGTATAACATTCTCCGCCCTATTTTCTTATCAATACACCAGTACATAATCGCTGTAAATACTACAACTACCGGTGTTTCTGTACTTATTGTAAAGAATAAAAATAGAATATTTAAATTTGGGTTTCTAATACTTTGGAAAAATAAAAGTATAGGAGCTTGAATATGCTCAAAATAATTTATATTCATCAAATCTGTCCTTTCCAATATGATATTTATTTTTTATACATATACAAATTTAAAGGCACACTTAAAAAGCATGCCTTGTATAATCAATTATTCAGCTACATCTTCAACTATTCCTATGTAAGGAAGGTTTCTATATTTTTCAGCGTAGTCTATTCCGTATCCTACTATAAATTTATCTTCTATTTCAAAACCAACGTATTCAACATCAACATCTACAACTCTTCTGCTTGGTTTATCTAGTAGAGTACATAATTTTAAGCTCTTTGGCTCTCTTATCTGTAGCTCTTTAACTAAGTTGCTAAGAGTTCTACCAGAGTCGATTATATCCTCAACTATAAGAACATTTCTTCCTTTTATATCTGTATCTAAATCCTTTAATATTCTAACTGTACCTGAAGACTCAGTTCCTGAACCATAGCTTGAAACACTCATAAAGTCTATCTTAACATCTAAGTCTATCTGTCTTATAAGGTCGCAAGTGAACACATTTGCACCTTTTAAAATACCAACTACTAAAACTTCTTCACCTTTGTAGTCATTTTCTATCTTTTTACCTAATTCTATTACCTTTTCTCTTATCTGTTCTTCTGTGAACATCTTTCCAGTTACTTTGTACATAATTTCCTCCTACCAGCTCTCTGGGTTACTTAGAATTTATTAATTATTCTTAAAAAAAAGAATTTCTCATCAAAAATAATTTTTGGATATTATATATTATACTCTAAAACATCGCTTTTTCAAACAAAAAAAATCAATAAAAAAGACAAGAGATTTAACTACTCTGTGCTCCAGTCCTCAGCACTCCATAGTTTTTATAAAACATTTCAAAGTATGGAGTGCTTGCGGAATTGTCGTCGTAGAGCAATTAAATCTCTTGTCCTCAGTTTATTAAATTATTTATTCGTTTAAAAAAGTTTAAAGTCTTAGCTGAAAATATAGTGGGTCAATAGAAATAACTTCTCTTAAATAATTCAAATATTATTTACACTTTTAACCTGCACTATCAAGTTTTGAAACCTAAATTGTGGTATATAATTCATCAAAGTTGATTTTTCAGTAGCTCAAAATTTTACGTGCTAACACAAATTAAATTGTAGCAAATATATTCTCTACTTACAATCTGAGATGAAAATATAATGGGGCAATAGAAATAAATGCTAGCCAGTAACAATCTACAGACGCTTTCAACTTTGTTGTTCGAACGGAGTTCGAATAAAACAAAGAAAGCGTCGAAGCCTGGAACGGATAGCATTTATGATATTGATCTCTTATATTTCCATTCTATCAGATAAACTTCTCATTGCATCTATAGTTCTCTGCATTAGTTCATCTAATTCCCAACCTAATTCTTCAGCACCTTTTTTAATTGTATCCCTTGAACATCCTGCTGCAAACTTAGGAGTTTTGAATTTCTTCTTAACAGATTTTAACTCTAAATCCATAACGCTCTTAGAAGGTCTCATTATAGCAACTGCACCTATAAGTCCTGTAAGCTCATCTGTGGCAAATAAAATCTTTTCCATTATATGCTCAGGTTTCTTTTCTAGCCCTTCACATATTCCATAAGCATGGCAAACAACCCCATGGATAAACTCTTCATCGTATCCATTTTCTCTTAAAAGTTCTTCTGCTTTAATACAGTGTTCATCTGGATACATCTCAAAATCTATATCGTGAAGTAGTCCAACTGTTGCCCAAAAATCTTCTCTCTCAGGATCATATTCCTTAGCAAAATATCTCATAACACCAGAAACAACTTCCCCATGTCTTATATGGAAATCGTCCTTATTGTATTTTTTTAGTATTTCAAGTGCTTTGTCGTATTCTAGTATCATTTTTTAATCCCCCTCAAATTAGTTTTTTAATTTAATTTTAAAATTTATTATTTTTACTTTTTATAGGTTTTATCTTACTACTTTTTTTCTATATAGTCAATATTTTCTGAATATTTCAAGTATTGTTTTTACACACATCATTAAAAGTATTATTTTTATATCATTACAATTTTGCAAATTTTTTTCTATTGTGCTACTTTAATTTAATTCTCTCTCTTATATGTTATAATAAATTTACGATATAAAATTTAAAAGAGGTGACAATATGCAAGAATTATACAAAGCAATAGAAGAAAAAATAAAATCATCAGGATATACAGGATTTTTCACTGGAGAAGAAGTTTACAACGATATATGCGATGAAATAGAGGACAAAGAAAACGGAACATATCTTTTAATGTCTAAAAAAGAAAACGGAGATGTATTCACTTACAATGTTTCTATATTCGACGATAACTTCAATCTTTCTATACTTAAAATAAACAGTGGAGATGAAGAATTTATAATAAACTTCGACGAAGAAAATTAATACAATAAAAATACGATAAATAAAATTTGGGAGGTATCATTATGAGTGTAAATCACGGTGCAAATTTATATGAACTTTCCGCAAAATACGGATTTTCAAAAGAGGACTTCATGGATTTCAGTTCAAATATAAATCCATTTGGCTCTTCAAAAAAGGCTAAACAGTATGTAATAGACAACATAGACATGGTTTCAATGTATCCTGATCCAGAATACGTAGAGCTAAAAAAATCTATATCAACATATTGCAAATGCAACAGCGAAAATATAGTACTTGGAAGTGGTGCAACTGAGCTAATATCTTCATTTATCGGCACAGTTAATCCTAAAAAAGCGGTACTTGTTTCTCCAGCCTACTCTGAATACGAAAAAGAGCTTAACAAAATTGGCTGCGAAATTAAAAAGTACTATTCTAAAAAAGAAAATAACTTTGAAATAGATCCTATAGACTTAGCAAATACTGTCAAAGAAGGTGGCTACGAATTACTTATAATCTGTAACCCTTGCAATCCTACAGGATTTGCATTTTCTAAGGATCAGATAAGAGAAATAGTATCTACTTGCGGCTCTTATGTTATGATTGACGAAACTTATGTTGAGTTTACAGATACGTCAAAATACTCTTCTACTCCACTTGTAGACGAGTTTTACAATTTATTTGTCATAAGAGGAACTTCTAAGTTCTTCTCTACTCCTGGTATCAGACTTGGATATGGACTTATCTCAAACAAAAAGGTTAAAGAAGCCATAAATAAAAGACTTGACCTTTGGAATATAAACGTTGTCGCATCTAGAATGGGTGAGATTATGTTTGTCGATGATGAATTTATCAATGAAACTATCGAGCACATGAGCAAGGAGAGAGATTATCTTGAAAGTGAATTGAGATTCCTTCCAGGTGTTAAAGTTTACAACACTTACGGAAACTTTGTTCTTTGTGAGATAATTGATAGAAGAATGACAGCAGAAGAATTGAGAAATGCGCTAATTCCAGAAAGAATAATAATCAGGGATTGTGCGTCATTTGATGGATTGGATGAATATTTTTTTAGGGTTTGTATATTAAAACCTGAGGAAAATATATTACTTATTTCTGAATTAAAAAAAATATTTGGATAGAAAAAAGAAAGGTAACAGTTATGTGCTCCAGGCTTCAGCGCCCCACCCGTTAATATAACACATTTAGCGGTTGTGGGGCGCTTGCAGTATTGTCGCTTATAACTTGTTACCTTTCTTTTTTAATGCAAGTAAACTGTTTAATAGCAGATAATAAGTAATATATCTTTCCTCAGGTTATTATTTTACAAGATTTAAATTTATATTCTAGTGAGATTAGTTGATTTTAAGCTAATAAATCACATAAATATAATTCATCTTTTTTATTTTTATTTAATGATTTATATTTTCTTATTGCCTCCACTAATAAATCTACATTTGATCCATAGTAATCAGCATAAAATTTAGTTTGATTTTTATATTTTGTTCTTCCAATAGATATATTTTCTTTTGCAAAATCTTTTGGTTTTTTACTTGATTTAACCTTTTGAAAATTATCGTAAAGTCCCTCAGATAATATTAATAATATTTCCAACTCTGGTTTTGTACAATATTTTTTTACAGAAATTATTTTATTAGCGTATTTTTTTGGTATTCTTAGTTTATCCGTCAAACCATCACCTATTCGAATTACTTCAACTTCTCCATTATACATATTTAAATTGTTTTGTACCATAGTTGACTTGTCTATTTGTCTTGCATGATATGCAGTTAATCCTACTAAATCATCCATTGTATATATAAGCTTATTATTCTCTAACAATATATTTATTATCTCTAATTCGTTTTGACCCTCACACATTATAAGAACTTTACTCATTAATTTATACCATTAAGTCCTTTTTGAAAGTCATTAAATCATTATAGTCTACATTTGTTTTAAATGTATCTTCATAGAACCGAGCACTTTTTAAAATATCATTTCTTATTTTTTCATCTACATACATATTTAATAATGATATTTTTCCATCTTCAAGTCTAGAGATTAATATATTATCTTGTCTTTCAAATAAATTCAATAATTCGCAATAGTGAGTAGAGAATATTAAGCTAGCATTATACTTATTGATTTTTTTATCTTTGTATAAAGAAATCATATTATCCACTAATGTTTTGTGGAAATGTGTTTCTATTTCATCCACAATTAAATCTATTCCCTGAGTTAAAGATATTACCATTAAAAGATATAATAATATTCCCTTTGTTGTACCACTAGACAAAAGATATAGCAGTTCTGTTTCTGAAACGATTTTTTCACAATTACTATATTCAATTATGTAATTATAAGTATCCTTTTTTTCTATTCTTTTTATATTTGTATCGAACAACTTAACAATATCCATAAATATTTTCTTATCTATTTTATATGTGTCTATAAGATTGAACACTTCTTTATATGTATTCGCACCTTTTCCAAAACTATCAAAATATAAGGCTCTTTCTTCAGAAGAATTTAATACAAAGAATAATGTTGATATATCTTCCGGTAATTTACTTTTAAATTCAACCACTTCAAATTTATCATCATCGTAAATTTGGTTTATTGAAGATTTGTAATATCTCTTTTTACTTATTTTTTCATTTTTGAAAATAGCTTTATTATATATATCATTTTTAACTAAATCTGCTTCATACTTATAAATATAGTTTTCTTTTATAAAATATATTTTCAGATTAGTATTATTATAGTCATAGTTTTTATTTTCTACTCTAAAGTTTCCAAGAATTGAGTAACAGCAATCTAATAAATCCAAAGCTGTTGTTTTTCCAGATGCATTTTTACCAACAATAGCCAACGTATTAAATCTATATAGATTTTCTTTTATTTTTTGTAGTTCATATTCTTTATCTTGAGAATATATTCGTGACTTTGGCAAAAAATCAATAGAAAAATTATCTTTGCAGTTTTTAAAATTATTTGCCACAACTTTTAATAATTTCATACTTAACACCTCCTATTTACAGTATATATCATTGCAAAGCTAATTTCAAACAGATTTTACGTTTAAATAAAGATATTTTCTTTATAATACATGTAATTTTTATAATTTAAAAGGGATTGGTGAGTTTTACCAATCCCTTTTGTTGTATATATTTTAAAATATTTTATTATTCGAAGTCTATATCGAAGTTCATTCCACCTATCTGAACAGTATTTTTATCTTTTAATACACTGTTGTCAGATTTTTTATTTACTAAAACTATACCATGGTTTTTAGCTATTGTTGAAGCTGTTAATGCATCAACTAAAGTTTCTCCATTTGCTAGGTATAATTTATCTGATCCTGAGTAGAATTCGTCTATAACTTCTCTATTTGTTGCATATCTATCTTTTCCTGCTAATCTTTCTGCGTTGTATTTATCTGCTATTGATTTATTAACTACAGAAGTTCCACCAACAACATAGTATTCAACTCCAGATTTTTTAGCATGAGTTGAAGTTTTTCCATTAGTTAATAGTATAGGAGCTTCGTATCTAGCTGCTATTGCTGAAGCTGACATAGCATCTGCTTCACCTTTGAATCCATTAACTATGAATGCATTTGAGTAGTTGCCTAATTTTTCAGCTACTAATTCTGATGTTTCAACTCTATTTTTTCCACCGATTCTTTCAACTTTTATGTTTGCAGCTGTTATCTGATTTGCAACTTTCTGGCTTATTGCATTTTCTCCACCTATTATGTATACTTTTTTAACTTTTTTGATTCTATCCATTGTCGCTTTAGGGATAGAGTCTTTTTTAGTTAATAGTATTGCTCCATTTTCTTTACCTGCAAGACCTGAAGCTGCTAGACCGTCAGACATTGTAGATGTTGCATTTACAAGTACTACGTTGTCATATGAACCTAGTTCGTCTGCAACTTTTGCTGCTGTTTCGTATCTATTTGCTCCGATTACTTCTTTGTGAGTGTATACTGGTTTTGAAGGTTTAGATGGAGTACTTGGTACAGATGGAACACTTCCTCCACCAGTATTATTTCCATTTGTGAAATTATTTTTGCTATCTTTATCTGTTATAACTAATCCAGAATCAGGATTTAGTTTTCCATTTATTGTACTTCCTTTTGTTAATTCTGCTTTAGCATTCTCTCCAACTAAGCTTATAACTGGTGCTTTATCTGAATTATTTTTCTTAGAAGTTATATTTCCTTGTAATGATACTTTAGAAGTTCCTGTTACAAGTATTGCAACATCTCCACCATTTGATAAATCTAAGTTAGCATCTTTTATTGTTATACCTGTTGAATTAGTTATTTTTATTAAAGATTTATCTTTATATCCTGAATCACTTGATAATGTTTTTCCATTAAAGTCTATTGTTACATTATTACCTGTTATTTCTAAATCATTAGTTAAAGCAATATTTTTTTCAATTGTCACAGTTTTTCCTGCTGCATTGTTTATCGCAGTCTGTAAATCTGTATATACTACTCCATCTACACTTGCAACAGCTTCTTCCCATTTAGCATAGTATGTTTTTCCCACTTCAAAACTTGTTATAGCTTCATTTTTAAATTCTGTATTATCATACCAACCTTTAAATATATATCCATCTTTAGTAGGTGTACTCAATTTTCCTTCTTCTATCTTAATTGTATTATCAAAAGTACCACCATTTGTAATTGCAACTATTCCATGTTTATCACTTAATCCGGTTTCTACTCCGCTTGTTCTAGGGTTATCACTAGTGTCTTTAACATAAATAACCGCTTTACTATTCATTGGACTATTATTTTGTCCATTAGTAACACCTGTTCCAAAAGTTCCTTCACTATATTCTACTTTTTTACATTTAGTTAGGTCCACAACTTTAAGACTTGGACATTCATAAAATGCTCTATTATCAAATTTAGCACTATCTGCCTTTAATCTAAACAATTCAAGGGCTGATGCATAACGGAAAGATCCACTTTCACTTGAGTAATTTTTTACATCAATATCTACCTTTTTTAATGTAGATGTTTCATAACCAAATTTATATGCAGGGAAATTTGTTTCCTCTCCTGTAATTAAAAGTTCTTCTATATTAGGAAACGTATTTTGACTGAAATTAGTTGCATTTTTCCCATCAATTACAACTTCTTTTATTTTTGTATTATTATGAAACATTTGTTGCCATAAATCATCATCTTTTCCTTTATCATTTTTTAACTCTCCCAAAATAGCTACTTTTTCTAAACTGCTAACTTCGGAATAGATTCCTGTGCTTCTAAAAGGATTATCTGTACAAATTACTTTAGAATCTTTTTCAATAATAAATTCTTTTAAAGGTGAGTTTGCAAATATATCTCCATCAAGTTTTGTTTCTCCTTTAAAGGTAACTTTTTCTAGTTTTTTACAATCGACAAAGGCATAATTTTTTATTGTTTTTACATTTTTAGGTATTACTGCCTCTTCTACAGAAGTACCCATAAATTCATTTTCTCCTATAGTTTCCACTTTATCACTTAGTGTGAATTGCTTTAGTTTACTATTAGTTAAAAATCCTTTTGGAACTTCTCTTACATCTATATTTATTTTATTTAATCCAGAATTACTAAATGCATTTGAGATATTATCTCCTCTAAGACCTATTTTATATTTATCATTTAAGGTAAAATTATTTAAATTTTCCATTCCATAAAATGCATATGCACCAATATATTTCAAGTTATGCCATTTATCGAAATCTATATTGAATTTTGTATTACGTAAAGCTGCACAACCAACACCAACAAAACTATCTGGTAACCATTCTGTTAATGAAATACCTTCACCCAAACTTGTACATCCATCGAACATACTTGTTGGTAGATAAGCTCCAGTATATACATTAGTGTTTGAATCTTTATCAGTTATTGTTGGTGCATTAAATCCATTGTCCCAATTTACAGTTGTTAAAGCAGAATCTCCTAAAAAAATATAATCCCCTAAATCTTTTATAGATGCTGGTATATTAACTTTCTTTAATGCTGTTAAATTTCTAAATGAATTATCTCCAATAGAAGTAACGCTATTTCCTATTTTAACTTCTGTTATTTTATTTATATAATCTTTCCATGGTCTATCATCATTATCTTTTGATACAGTAAAATCTTTCATATTTCCTGAACCATTTATAATCAATTTATAACTATTATTATTACTTTCTAAACTCCACTTTAAAGTATCATTAGTTGTCATACCACAACTTCCGCTCATAGGAGTTGAATTCTGTTCAAAAGAAATATTATTATCTTCTTTATTTATATTTTCTTTTTCTACTATTGTTTCCTTCAAAGTATTTGATATATTCTTATTATCTTTTTCTAAGGCAAAACTCATACTAGTCTGCATTTCTAAAGCCATACATAAAACAAGTACGGAAGAAGTGTATTTTTTAATTCTTTTTTTATTCATTTTTTTCTCTCCTTTATAATTTTTTCGCTCTGTTAACTTGTTTACTATTGAATCTCGACACCGATAGGGTTTACAATGATTTCACTCAAAAACATATTCCCCCTTTAGTTCATAAATCTTTAATTGAAAATCTACCCTAAAAAATTTATAATTTTGTTAGATTTATTTGTTATGCAATTTTTTTAACTTTTGAAATCAAGTTTAACTCATCGATTTGTTTCTCTTTTCGAGAGTATTTTTTTCATATCAAGTTAACAAAACCTTTTTTCCAATAAAAAAGCACAGAAAAACTATACTCCTCTATAGGAATACAATCTCTCTGTGCTTATAGTCGAATATATAATTTTTTGCATCAAAAGATACAGACATTAAACTACTCTGTCTGTCTGTCTGTCTGTCTGTCTGTCTGTCTGTCTGTACTGATTTTCCCAAACAACTGGCATAACGGTCAACTCCTTCTGATACAAAAACTTATTATACCTATTATTATAGCAAATCATACATATTTTTCAACTTCTTATAAATATAACTTTTTAATCTTTTTATAAACAAAATTTATTTTTTTCATTTTCTCACAAAAACAACAATTAATTAATTTATTTTTTTAAACATAAATTTCCAAACTTTTTACAAATTAAAAAATTACAAACATCTCTTAACTAACATTCAAACATATTTTCCCTTTCTCCAAAGAAATTACTAAACTAGTCACAAAAATAAGGGAATGCTGAATATATCATATTCAACACTCCCTACTTAATTCACACTAATTAAATTATCACTACAATTTTAAAATCGGTCACCCATTCTGCTAAAGATGGAAATAGCCAAAAACTACGACAATCTGGAAGCACCCCACAACAAATTTAAGGTTTTAACCTAACTTGTGGGGTGCTGAAGCCTGGAGTGTTTTTGGCTATGACATCTTTTCTTACTGTAAATCATTCAGTAATTCTTCTATATCCATATCTATTTCTTCATCAAAGTCATCCAAGTCAGTTTCAAATTCAAGATACTGAGTATCTACATCCGCATCGTCATCGATATCACTTATCTCGATACCAGATGCAAAATCATTGAATATACCTGACTCTCTATCATCTGTATAATCAGAAAGATCCCCCTCCTCATAAAGAGGGTTTTCTAACATCTTCTGATCTAAATCTATCTCATGATAGTGTGAAAGCTCCTCTCCACTACCAAGCTCTAAAAATCTATAATTACCTTTCCAAATATTTCTACTCATATCTACCACCTCCGATAAAGAATTTATTAGAATCTATACCGCTTATTCCTTTATCAGCAGTCTTATAAATCTGGTCTATGATTTCTTTTCTTCTAGTATCATCTTCCTCAGAGTACATAAGCTGCCCAAAGGCATACATTTCTGTAATCTCATCAAATAAAATTTCCTTAACATCATCAGCTTTAAGCTTGTCGTATTCGTGACCTAGCTTAGCAAATACATAGTATAGTTTTTCATTCATTTCTCTTATGTAGTATGGGTACATATTGTCTATAATATGGTTAAGCTTTTTAAGAATTTTTTCCATAAATAGGTTTAATTTATCGCTTTCGTTTTCTTTAAGCATTCTATAGACATGTCTTCTTCTATCGCTAGGAGATAGGACAAAGTCTAGGTTTCCTAGTATTATCTCGATATCATTTAGACCGTCTTTTAGCATATATGCTGTGTCTGCAAATGTATCTCCAAACATTCTGTATATGCTTCTATCTGGTTTTATATCTTCTCTTTCAAATAATTTTTCTCCACTTTTTTCGATAACATCAGGCATATACACACTTAATGTATCTATATTTTCTTTCTGCACCTGAATTTCATCATAAAGCATATTTGCTAGATTTATTCTAACCTCATCAGTTATATTATCCTGTTCAAGAGTTTCTTTTACAAATTTTCTTACGTTATAAAGATCTGCAAAGAAGTTGTACATTATCATATCGTTCATAGCTTTTGCCCAGTTCCGATATATTTCTTTATTACTAGCTTCTTCAATCATATCTTTTTTAGAGCTTAAAAATACATCTCTTAAAAGTTTTTCAACCATTCTTGTTTTTAGGTATACTCTTACATACTCATTTTTAAATCTTATATCTGTAGCAGAATAGTCTTTGTGTATTTTTTCTTCGTCGCTCTCTTTTATTGTAATGATATCAACTATATCCTTATCTGGTATAGCCATTATTTCTTTTTCTTCAGATTTCATAAATCTAACTATTCCATCTTCAGCTCTTACAAATAATGGGTTACCAGATTTTGTAAATCCTATATCATTTCTTTCAACATCTGGGATAGAGTTTATATCCATTATTTCTTTATTTTTATCGCTTAGGTATAATCTAAATATATTCTTTCCATCGTATATTATGTTTTCTCTACCAACAGCTATTCTTCTGCAATCTTCAAATTTTACAGATACTACATTTTTCTTAGTTTTTTTGTTTATTAGGATAAGATTGTCCGCATATCTAACTAGCAGCATATTTGAATTATTGTAGTCAAATCCTCCAATATTTCCAGATATTCTACTAAATACTATATCGCTATCTGCAGGAAGATTTCCTATTTTTCTGTTTCCAGCTACCATTTCTTCAAATCCTCTTGGTAGAATTCTATTTATATTATTTGCAAATATCTGTACACTTCTAGCTATTATTGACTCTCTTTCTATGTGGAAATATCCCTTAAATGAGATCTGGCTTCCTTCTATTAGGAATCTTTCTATATCATCGTAGTATATTTCAAATCTATTTTTCCCTCCGATGAATACAAATTTTTCATGGTCTTTATTTATTCCACCCATATATACTTTATCGTCGTCTAATACGAAGAAGCATTTGTCGTCGTTTATTTCAAAGATAAAATCTCTCTGGTTTTTGCATATTAGAGAGTAGTCTTTTATACTCATTCTTATTTTTAAATTTCCAGGAACTTCTTTTGATCCTCTACCACTATCTACAAGGAATGGAACATTTTCGTCGTATATTAGTATCTCCTCTTTTTCTAAAGAAGCAGATAGTTTTATTTTGTGTTCTGAGTAGCTATATACATATCTTGTCCCACTATCAGACATTGCATCGTCATCATTTCCGATTATTATATTTCCCAAATTTGTTATGAATAGCTTTTTGCCAGCAGATGAGTATCTATTGATTCCCTCTAAGCTGAACCCTTCAGATAATTCATATATTATTTTTTCGCCTAGTTTTAACATCGGTATCAACTCCAACCTAAAAAAATTTTAAAGTGCTTTTTTTAAAATTATTGCTGCCTGATAACTCAGACAGCAATACTATTTAATTATTATTCAGTTTTTTCAGCCATTATTTCTTCATAAGTCTGGTCTATTATTTTTGAGTAATCTGTGAAGTTTTTTCTAGATTTTAACTCTTCTTTTAATGCGTTGTACGCTTCTTCTACCTGTGCTTTGTCCATAGTTTTAGCTTTTAGTCTAAAGTCTTCTATTTTTAAGTCACAGTATCTATCGTATTTTTCTATGTATCCATCGAAACCTTTAGCTTTTATAGCAGATAGCTGTTTCTGTGCTTCTGAGTATACACCAGTATCTCCACCTACAAATACTTTGTAGTAGTTTCCGATTTTTATCATTTCACCTTTTAATCCTTTTTTATCAAGGTTTGTTATTAGGCTTTCAGCATGAGATTTTTCTTTTAATGATCCAGCATAAACTCTGTAGTATTCTCCACCCTGTTTAGCTTTTTCCATTTCTTCTGCTCTTTTAGCTTCTTCTGCTGCTATTTTTTCAGCTTCGGCTTTCTTTCTCCGCTCTTCTTCTTTTTTCTGTTCTTCTAGCTGCTGTTCCTGTTTTATCTGCTGCTGTTTTTCTGCTTCCTGCTGTCTTTTTCTATTTATAGTTAGGAAGTATCCACCTGCAGCTATAGCAACTATAAGTATAGCTATTATGAAGTCTAGTTTTTTTCTAGATTTTTTGTATTCTTCGTCTTTAACAATTACTACTTCTTCTTCGATTTCAACATCGTCACCTTCGTAATCGTCGTCAACATATTCTACTTCTTCATCATCGTCGTAGTATTCTTCTTCATTATCTTCATATTCTTCATCTTCAGAATCGTCTTCATCAGACTCTTCATCATCGTAATCTTCTTCTTCGTCTTTTTTTCTTCCAAATATAGAGAATATTCCTCTTTTCTTAGGTTCTTCTTCTATTTCTTCCTCTTCTTCTTCAGCCTCTTCATTTATTCCAGCTATTCTAGATATTTCCTGTAAGTCGTCCTCTTCTGTTTCAACTGATTCATTATCTGCAGCCACTTCTTCTACTGTTTCTTCAGCCACATCATCGTAATCAGTATCTTCATCAGCTTCAACTTCAGATATTTCTTTTTTAAGTTCATCTACTGCTTTTTTAGCTCTTTCAACAGGATCATTTAATTTGTCAGCTTCTTCTTGTTTTAATCTTTCAGCTCTTTCAGCTTCTAATTCCTGTCTTTCTATATTTCTTATAGCTTCTCTTCTTCTTCCAAGGTCAACGTGTATTTCGTGGTCATCAGCTTCATTTGAAGGAACTTCCACATCTTCAGCCGCTGCTTCTTCTACAGTTTCTACTATTTCCTCATCAACTGCATCTTCAACTACTTCTTCTACCTCTTCTTCAACTATTTCAGGCTCTACTTCTTTTACTCTAACAGCTGGTATTACTAAAGAAGGGTCTATTCTTCTAGATAATTTGTTTCTGAACGGCTCTGATTTATCGGCATTTTCAAGCATATATGCGTATTCGTCCATGTCTACATCTGCTGGAACTGTTCTTTTTATAGTTGCAGGAGTTGTAGCTTCTACGCAAGATTTATTATCTCTAAAGTATTTACATGCTTCTTTCCAAGTATCAAGTTCTATTAATTTTCTATCTTTTATTATTGCAGTTAAGAAGTCGCTGAAGTTTTCTTCACCAAATTCACCTGCTACAGTAAGTCGCATAGCACCTTCTATTAGGCTTCTACTTTTTAAGAATTCTAATAAAACTGTAGCTGCTGCAAAGTCATATATAACTCTTCCACCAAATCCATACGCTTCATCAGCTTCTAGATTTTCTAAAGTTAATATTCTTTTGAATTCTTCTTCTATAGTATCGTTAAGTTCTGCATTAGATATAAGTTTTACTCTTCTTAAAAATTCAATATCTACTATGTTCTTTTCTTCATTCTGTTCAACGTGCTGTTTTTCATCCGCAGTTTCGTCTTTTTTAGATCCACCAGCTAATATTCTATTAACTATAACTATAATTTCTCTTTTTAGCTCCATTCTTGCATCTGCTGGATTCATAAGGAAGATTTCAGCACTTTCTTCTTTTCTAAGACTAAGCTCTCTTAGAGTCATAGTTAAGACTTCCATATATATGTTTAAAACTTTGTAGTCTTTCTGAAGTCTTTTTATCTTTTCAGAGTTATCCATTTTATCATAGTAGTTGAAACTCTGAAGGTCTGCCTCTTTTAAGTTTTCTATACCGTCTCTTTTTGCTATGTTTATGTATTTTCTACATTTAGCATTTATAAGCTCTATATCGCTTTCTAATTCATCTATATCCGGAATATATTTTTCAAGTATCCATTTTGATATGATTGGTTCTGTATTTCTTGATAAAGTCTTATAAAATAGTACGTTATATTTTAATAATTCTATATATTTAACTTCATTTAACTCAACTTTTTCAAATTTTTTATTTAGTATGTTGTCTAATTTTTTGTTTGTTTTACTTTCCTGTTTTAAAAATCTCTGTGTTACGTTTAAAACAGTTCCTTTTATTATACTATTCAAACTATTCACTCCTTGCCCAACAAATTTATCTATAATATCAAATTTATTTATGTATTATACGATTTTTTGTCAACTGACTTTGTCAGCTGTACTTCTATATTATATCATTTATAAGTCAATATTCCACTTATTATCATACCATTTTTTTAATTTATTTTCATTATTCTTGAGTTTTATATTTTATTTTTTTATAAATAAAAAAACTGTTACAGAATATCTTTTTGAAAGACTTTCTTGTAACAGTTTTCAGTATATGTTTTTTAATTTTATAAATAAAAAAAGACGCTGATAAATTATCAACGTCTAACAGTCTAGCGATAGTGAGCAAGTCTATAAGCGGAGTTCTGTATTAGATAATCATCTTTCTAGGCTTATTGTCACCAATAAGCTCAAGCGACCTACCAACCGGAGAGTACGAGCAATACTCTTTAGCCCTATTTTGGTCTTGCTCCAGGTGGGGTTTACATAGCCGACTAGTCACCTAGCCGCTGGTGAGCTCTTACCTCGCCGTTCCATCCTTACCATTGCTGGCGGTTTATTTCTGTTGCACTTTCCTTAAGATCACTCTCACTAGGCGTTACCTAGCACCCTGCTCTGTGGAGCTCCGACTTTCCTCACGCAGATTTCTCTGCCCGCGATTATCTGGCTTACTCACTGTTAAATTAACTATGTTAGTTTACCACATAAAAAACTTACTGTCAAAAGAATTTATTATAATATCTAATAATATCAATATTTTTCTTAAAAAATTCATCTAATAGTATTTATATTATTATCTAATAATTGTCCATAAATTTATTCTATTTTTATATAGTTTATATTTACAATTGCCGTTATAATTATATATAGATAAAATTTTTAGAAAGGACATAAATTTTTGAAAAATAATCTTTGAAAAGATAATATTTTTTTCAAATTATTATAGATATGAACAAACATTTAAGAAATTTTATTTCGGTGATTCTCGTCGCAGTTATGGCTTTTAGTGGCTACAAGATTGTGACGACGCTTCTAGATTACAAGAAGGCAAGTGATACCTATACTGAAATTCGGGAAAACTACAGTCCTGAAGCTGAAGAAGGTTTAATGGAAGATGATTTAAAAAATATAAATCCAGACTACAGACTTTGGCTTTTCGTTGAAAATACAAATATAAATTATCCAGTTGTGTCTTATGGAAATAACGACTACTACCTTTATAGAGATTTTCTTGGTCAGGATTCAAAATCTGGTACTCTATTTATGGATTACAGAAACAATTTTGAAGAGGACGAAAGCTCTGTAATATATGGACATAATATGAAGAACAAAACTATGTTTAATAATTTAGAGCTCTTCAAAGAGAAGAACTTTTGGAACAAGGATTCTTTGATTCACATATATAGAGGAGATTATGAGTATATTTACGAGCCGTTTTCTGTATTTGTAGCAAAACCAGAATTTGATTACGTCAAAGTAGATTTCGATGGAGAAAACGACTTCAATGAATATATGAATCAGGTAAAAGCTAGTTCCACATATTGGAATAAGGATGCAGCTCCAAAGTATAAAGATAAGATATTGACTTTATCTACTTGTAGCTACGAATTTGACGATGCTAGAACAGTTCTTGAAGCAAAACTAATCGACAAAATACCTGTTGAGTAATTAATATAGATTCAAGGTTAAAATATTATAAAAGTAAGTGTTATAAAGGTTGAATATTATAAGGGGGGATTGATTTATGGATACTTCTACAACTGATTCAAGATTTGCCAGTGAAGCAGAAGAAAAAGAATATAAGAAAAATATTCTAAAAATAGCTCTCTTCGTTGGAGAGCTTATGATAAAAAACGGTGCAGAAACTTCAAGAGTTGAAGATAGCGTTCTTAGAATCTGTAGATCTCAAGGTTTTTATCATGCAAATGTCTTTACAACTCCAACAGTTGTAATAATTTCAGACGAAAAATTTGACGGATTTTGTTTTATGAAAACTATCGACAAGAGAGGAATAAATTTAAATAAGATTTCTATGCTAAACAATTTTTCAAGAGAGTTCTGCTCTGTAAAAAATCCAGATATAGATAAATCTATAGCTGAATTATACGAAATAGATAGAGCTAAACCTTATCCACTTTGGTTCTTCTATTCATGTACAGGTCTTGCATCTGCATGTTTTGCTTGCCTACTTGGAGGAAACCAACTTCAAAACTTCATATTCACATTTATAGTTGCCATAATAGGGGATATTATCTATGACCAGACTATGAAGATAAGTTCGATTTCTGCATTTTCGTGCGTGGTTGCTTCATTTGTAATAACAATACTCGGTGTTGTACTTACTGAACTACATATAATAAACACACCTACAATGCTTATAGTTGGATCTATCATGCCACTTCTTCCAGGGGTTGCCGTTATAAAATCTATACGTGACCTTATATCTGGAAACCTAATATCTGGTATATCTAGGGTATTTGAAGCTTTTATGATACTTTTATCTATAGCTTCAGGAGTTGGGGTTGTTCTTGATTTATGGTTCAAATTAGGAGGTGTTTTATAATGGGAGATATGTCTTTATGGGCTCACTTTATATTTGCCGCCGTTGCAACAGCTGGATTTGCAGTGTTCTTTAATGTACCTTTAAAACTACTATTCCCATCTGCTATTGTTGGTGGTATTGGTTGGATTGTGTACTTAGTTATTATGGAATTTACAAACAATACATCTCTATCAGGATTTTTAGCAGCCGCTTCTGTATCGGCTATGAGTGAAATCCTTGCTAGAAAAATGTATCAACCTGCAATTCTGTTCGTTATTTCAGGTATACTACCTCTAATTCCAGGGATTGGGCTTTACAACACAATGCTTGCAATTATTCAGGAAGACTACCTATTAGCCGCTACAAAAGGTGCAAGTGCTATGCTTCTTAGCTGCTCTATAGCTCTTGGAGTACTTGTTGTCACTGCCCTTGTTAGAACTGTAAATATTTATAGATTTAAAGGTGACTTACTTGCCAACCTTAGACCTATACTTAAAAAACGTGAATTTAATATAGAAGCGGATCCTCATACAAAGAAAAAGCCAGGTAAAAAGAAACTTGGTAAGAATATTAAGGTAAAAGAAAAAGACTTCAGTGGACTTGTAACTGAACATACTGCTGAATTTGAACTTCACTTACACGATGAAGATGAAAAATAAATATATTTAGAAAATAAAAAAAAGAGATACCTATAAATTTCTGGGTATCTCTTTTTCATCTATAAATCGAATAATATTTTTGTGACAACAGGAACGTATTCTCTACTCTCTTTAAACTTTTTATCGTTTATCTTTAAGTAGATATAAGAAAGTCCCATAAGTGCAATACCTATCACAGCAGCCACAATTTCTGTAGCTCCAGTAAAACCTATAGCATTAAGTGCATAGTATGAGCCTACTATCCCAACTATAAGAAGTATCATTGGTATTACATAAACTAAAAATGTAGCCTTCATAACATTTATATGTTCCATACTTACCATAACGTGATCTCCAACTTTGGCACCGATAGTATTGTCCACTTCAACTAAAATCTCTTCTGACTCTGACGAAACCGTCATACATTTACCACATTTTGATCAAGCAGACATCCTCATCATTCTCATTATAGCAGTATCTTCATCAATTATCTCTACTATATATCCGTCCTGATTCATTTGTCCTCCTATTTTAAGAATTTGTAAATATTTTTCATTAGTTCCTCGATAAGTTCATCAGACTCATCTTGGCTCTCGTATTTTATACTCTCGGTAATACATCCTTTTATATGATTTTCAAGAATTATCTTCCCTACTTTATCTATAGCTGCTTTGGCAGCAGATATCTGAACAAGAATATCTATACAATATCTCTCATCCTCAATCATATTTTGGATTCCTTTTACCTGTCCCTCTATTCTCTTTAATCTTTTAATAAGGTCATCTCTGTCATTTCTGGCAGAAAGTTTTCTTTCTTGATTGCCACCTCCGCAGCAAGCACACTTTTTATTTTCCATAAAGAATTCCTCGTTCTTTCCCTATTTTTAGTTCCGTTGTCATTTATATTATATCATAGTAATATATCTTTTTTTTAAATCCTACTATAAGTTATTTTTTAAACACAAAGAAATAATACCATATTGCTATGAATAATAATAATGATAATGCTATACTTCTACTCTGTCTTTTAGTTTCATCATAGCAAGTTCTTGATTTTGGGTTAAATGTAGCATATGGAAATGCTAAGAATAATATTGAGTCTATCATTATACATATCTGAGCTAGTGCATCGTTCTGTAAAAGCATTGCTATTATACCTGCTAAACCAAACGCCACCTCAGCGTATAAAGCTATTCTCTGTTTTTTAAATTCTTTATAATATCCTGTCATCTCATCATGACACTCTTTTGAACAGCAGTTTAATTTTATTCCATTTGGTGTAGGAACATCAAGTTTTCTATTTACATTTTTGATATTTCTACCACATTTTGAACACTGTCCAGCTTCTTTCATTATTACTTTTTTTGCCATACCTAATAATTCTCCTTACAATTTCACAATTTTTATAATTCCATTTATTTAGCAATTAGCACATACATTCCAAATACAAGTACAAACATTAAAATTGCCCCTGAAACAACCATAGCTATCTGGTCTTTTTTAGCATTTTTTGCTCTTTCTTCTTCCATTTTTATATATTCTTCTGTTTTCTTGATTTTAGTTCCGCATTTTCTGCATTTTTCTTCTCCAAATTTCATTGGATGTCCGCAACGCTGACATTTCATTTCAAATCTCTCCTTCTTTCATATAAAAGCTTTTAATTCCACAAATTATATTGTATTACAAGATTCCCTATCTTTCAATACATTAAAAAACACCATATCATTTTACTGATACGGTGTCAATTATTTTGTATTTATTTTATATCCAAAGCAATTAATGCATGTATTTATGTATTAAATAGTGGCATCTGTCCTTTGTAGACGTTGCAAGTGAGTCAAAATAAGCCCAATTTTCATCTGATTCACTTGTATCCTCAGATCCTACAGCATACGAAGCCATTTCATCTTTTTTGTTGATCCACTCTATCTCATCATTCTTTAATTCTTCTAACTCTCCATTTTCAAGAGCAGCTGAAATATCACTGTAAATCATATTTAAAAGAGTATCGTATTTTTTATAAATTTTACTAGTATAGTCTAAGAGTTTTTCCTGATTTCCGTTAAGCTCTGCATCTGCAAGCTCTCTAGCTTCTTTATCTAACTCATCCATCATACTCAGATATTTATCTTTTTTCTGTAGACCTAGATTTTCGCTACGTTTAATTTCTTCCTCAGCCTTATTCTCTCCCTCTGCTTCAGATTTGCCATTTTCTTCTTCATCGTCTTTCTCTGTAGCTGGCTCTCCTGATACTTCATACTGTTTCTCGCTAGTTTTTTTAAGTATTTTTAACTCAGACTTTTGAGTATTTACTGTGTTGGCAATATTTTTTCCAGCATTGAAATATCTAGCTACAACTGTGCAGCTTATAAATAAAACTACTAGAACAACTACACTTATAATTATATTTCTAAATAAATTTATTCTATTTTTCCCACGTTCTTTTTTATTATTATCATTTTCCTGAGAAATACTAGTCATTTCTTCTCCACAAATAGGACATATTTTTTCTCCATCTTCTGCTTTTTTCCCACATTTAGGACAGAAATCCGTCATTTCATCACTCCCTTCTTTAGGTAATCAACTATATTTACACTTTATTTTGCAAAATATTTATCTATACCATCAGAAATCCCTATAGCAATTTTTTCCTGATAATTTGGATCAGATAATTTTCTGTCCTCTTCAGGATTACTCATAAATCCTGTTTCAACTATAGTAACTGGTATTTTGCTCCAATTTATTCCCGACATTGTATCAGTTTCCATTACTCCATTATTCTTAGCTCCTGTTTCATTACATAACTCTAAAACTATGTCATCAGAAAGCTTTCTACTCTTATCATAAAGAGATACATAGCTGTTTCCTGCTGTCTGGCATAATGTAAGCGCTCCATTTGCTGCACTGCTATCACTTGAATTACAATGCACTCTTACAAATATATCAGCTCCACTTTGATAAGCTAAATCTGCTCTTTCCTTATTGCTTATATCTACGTTGTTTTCATTTCTAACCATGTAGACTTCATATCCTCTATCTTTTAAAATTTTTTCCAATTTTTTAGATATTGAAAGAGTAACCTCATACTCAGGAACTTTTGTTTCACATCCTTCTGTGCCAGATGCAACCTTCATTTTTGTTTCCGTAGCTCCAGGCCCTATAGGCTCTTTATCGCTATTTTGATTTTGCTGATGTCCGGCATCTATAGCAACTTTTATCCCCTTTGTACTTTTTTTAGCTTCACTACTACTTGAAACAACTTCTTTATTGTCATTGAAGTTGTTGACCTTTGCATTAGAAGATTCCTTCTCTTCTAACATATCTAATATTTCTATATTAATCTGCTTCTGCTCTTCTAATTCCCTATTCATTCTTATAGCATTTATAGTTAAAAGAACATTACTCACTAAGAGTACTGATAAAAGTATTAATACTACTTTTTCGTTAATTCTTTTTTTCATTTTCTTTTACCCCTTCCATACTATCTTACTAATTATATACTATAATTATTTATAAGGGTAGAGAAAATATTGTAACCTTTTTTAATATGGTGTTAAAATTCATTATATTTTCTCTACCCTTAGCTCATTATTATTTCTCTATTTTATCTATTCTAAGCTTTTTATAAGCTCTACATTGTATTTTTCATAAGCATTTAAATCATTTACGTTATCTGTCGCATATGAGTTTGGATGATACCAACTTTTACTTCCAAAGTAATTATTATACTTATCTGTTTTAAATATATAACCGTGTCTTGCAAATATTTCATTTCTTATATACGCAAGCTGACTATCTGTACATCCACTTAATTCCTCAGGATCTATATACGCACTATCACTTCCTGGGAATAAATACGCATTACTGTCGTTATAATTGCTACTGTAGTAATCAACTGCATAATAATAATTTGATAAATCTCTTCCTGTAGCATCATAGCTATCATCAGGCTCATCCTGCTGAACACTCTGTTTAGGCTGATTCTGAACCTGTTGCTGCTGTTGTTGATTATTTGCAACATTTGAAGTATTATCCACCTTATTTTTTGATGGAAGATACATATTTAAAGCCAACAATACTGTTACACAGACAGCTACAACTGTTAAGAATATTAATATTGCACTTCCAAATTTTCCACTTTTTGAACTTTCTTTATGGGCAATATTTCTTCTTAATTCATATTCATAGTCATCATCGTAATCATCATCATAATCGTATTCATATCTACTTGATCTTTTTCTTAATGGCTCTCCGCATCTATCACAATATTTAGCATCATTTGGCATAATATTTCCACATCTACTACACTTCATTAAAATATCCTCCTATTTTTAATTTCAAACTTCATAGTATATTATACTATATTCATACTAATTTCAAACAGTACTATTTTTAATTTCAACTCTACATAGATAAAATCTATAAAACAATATATCTTTTCTTAAAAATAAAAAAGACGTATATCCAAACAATCTGTTTAAATATACGCCTTTAAGTATTGTATATATTTTCTATTTCAATATCCATATTTTACCTTTTCACGTTTAGTTTTTTTATTAAATTTATATTTTGTAAAACTTTATTTTTTATAATTCCATTTTTACAACTATCTTACAGGTATTAAGTTGTAGTTAGCGTCGTAAGTATATACTTTTAAAGTTTTTTTGTTTACTAAAACATTTTCTCCACCTACATTAAATACATGATATGCTTCTTTTAAGAATTTTTTATCTACGCTATTTCCTTCTTCATCGTATACAACTGCATCTTCTGCTACGTTTAATACATCAACCACGTGAGCTTTTGCAACATCTGCTTCTACTCCAGCTCCTACTAGGCAACTTAAGTTAACTTTATTTGCTTCTTCTTCTCCTGATACTAATGCTGATACTGGTGCTGCGAATAATGCCATTAATGCTACTCCTGATACTAATACTGATAATTTCTTTTTCATAGTGAACACCTCCATATAATCCCTTTGACTTAATTTTTTTAGTCTGTAATTTGTATTTTTTTAATTTGTTTTCTTTGTTCCTTGTCTATGTCTATATCATAGACCATAACTTTTATTAATTCAAGGTCATTTTTTAACTGTTTAAAATCTTTCAAAAATTGCATAATTTTATTCTTGATTTTCTTTTTAGATTTTTCTTACCTGATTTTTTACTTTTACGCCATTCTTCGTTACTTATATAACGCAAAAAGTTGTCACGATTTTTAGTTGATTTTTCAATATTTTTAAATCATCATATAAAATTTTCCTAAAACCAACAACGACATACAACCAACAACTTGCACACCTACAATGAATTTTTTCTTTTGAAGTTGTTATTTTCTTGTTATTTATAAAACGAATACGTATTTTCTAACTTTTGTAAATTTTTACACAAAGTCAAAAATAAACATACTCCAATCTTGTTGTAGGTTGTTTCTTTTTGTAATTTTTATTGTTTCTCTAAAAGAAATTATTTTTTGATTTTTCTTTAATATTTTAGATTCCATTTTTTGTCACAATTGTATTTTTTTCACAGAAAAAATCATATAATTTAGCTATTCAAACACTCTACGTCAAATTCTTCTCACAAACAAATTTAATTTTTTCTCGTTTTTTGATAAGTTAAACTTATTATTTTTAATCTTATTAATAATAAATTCGTAAGTATTTTTCTAGATATAAATTAATTATCAGCAAAAAAATACTGATTTCAAACAAAAAAATAGACGATAATTTTATAAATTCTCCAAAATTATCGTCTAATATATTTCCATACTTTTATAATATACTTCTATATTTTTCTTCTATAGAGCTATTTAAATCTCTAATTATAGTCTGCATATCCTTCTTTAAATGCATTTATAAATATTTTTTTAGCTTTTGATTTCTGAGCAGCTTTTATAGGGTTGTCATTTTCAAGCTCTTCAAACATCTTTTTAGCTTCTTTATCTATATTTGCTTCACTTCCACCGTTGGCTTTATACTCTTGACCAGAAAGGAATCCATTCTCTTTTATAGCACTTTCTAAATCAGCGTCTAAGTCCTCTCCCTTATTCCGTTTTTTAACATCTTTAACAACACCTGTTATTATATCATTTGCGTCTTTTTCCTCTGTAGAAGCTTCTGTATCAGTTGTAGATGCATCATCTGTAGTTGTATTATCCTCTACAACACTAGAGCCCTCATCTGATGTACCTCTAACCTTTGCTATATCATTTCTTGCAAGAGCCATATATCTCTTAAACTCTCCAAAATTTTCCTTAAACTTAACTATATTCTTATCGTACTTATCGTGGTTTCCTATAGCACCCTCACTAGCTTTCTTTATATCTTTATAGCACTTCTCAAGGTATTTCTGAGCATTGTACATATTATCGTAATTATATTCAAGATCCTTTACCTTAGTAAGATTCTTCTCTATATCAGCAGTCAACTTCTGAGCAGTTTTTTCACTACCACCCTTATGTCTTAACTTATCTATTGATAATATATCTTTTCTTAGCTTCTCATAATACTTATACACCTGTGTATAATCGCTAACTATTCCATTAACATTCTTATCTGTAACCTTAGTAACTAAATCCTTAGTACATCCAGTTGCAAAAACAGAAAAAGCAAGCACCGCACACAAAGCTAAAGACTTCACTCTTCTTAGCATCTCGTATCTCCTCTCTAATAAAAAATTCACATTACTATACCTATATAATTTTAAAGTATTTAAAGAAAAAAGTCTACCTTCTTTTCAGCATTTATCAAACACTTCCCCTAAAAACTTCACTCAAACACAAATCCCCCTCCAAATACATAATAACCAAAAACAAAAAAATATAACCTACTACTTCCCCAACTTTACAAACTGCACAAAGAAATAAGCACACGATTGCAAATCGCATCGACAATTCTGCAAGCGCCCCACATCATTGAAATGTGTTACATAAACATGTTGGGCGCTGAAGCCTGGAGAAAGATTGCAATATCTATTTCAAGGTATTAAAAAAGGAGATATCACAAAAACTGCGATATCCCCATATATTTCAATTAATTATTTACAGAAAGTATTTGCAACGTGTGCTTTTATTTCTTCAGCAGTTCCCATTGCTAGTACTTCATCAGCAAATTTTTTCATATCAGCTTCATTTACTGAAGTTATAAGTTTTCTTGCTGGAAGTATAGATATTGGAGACATAGAGAATTCATCTAATCCGAATCCAAGAAGTATTGGTATCATCATCTGATCTCCTGCTGCTTCTCCACACATTCCAACCCATTTACCTTCTTTATGTGCGTTGTCTATAACCATTTTTATAAGTCTTAACACAGCTGGATTGAACTGGTTGTATAAGTAGCTTATTTTCTGGTTCATTCTGTCAACTGCAGTAGTGTACTGTATTAAGTCGTTTGTTCCTATAGAGAAGAAGTCAACATGTTTAGCAAGTACATCTGATATAACTGCTGCAGATGGTACTTCTATCATCATACCTAATTCTACATCTTTAGAGTATGCTATACCTTCAGCGTCTAATTCAGCCTGAACTTCTTTAACTACTTCTTTAGCTTTTAATAATTCTTCTAATGAAGATATCATTGGGAACATTATTCTTAATTTACCATATACACTAGCTCTGTATAATGCTCTTAACTGAGTTTTGAATATATCAGTTCTATCTAAGCATAATCTTATAGCTCTGTATCCTAAGAATGGGTTCATTTCTTCATCTAGAGGAAGATAGTCTAATTTTTTATCTCCACCTATATCAAGAGTTCTTATAACGATTGGTTTACCGCTCATTCCTTCTAATACTGCTTTATATGCTTCAAACTGAGTATCTTCTTCTGGTAATTTGTCTGAATCCATGTATAAGAATTCAGTTCTGTATAGTCCAACACCTTCAGCGTCATTTTTTATAAGACCTTCTATATCGTTTGGAGTACCTATGTTACCTGCTAATTCTACTCTTCTACCATCTAAAGTAACAGATTCTTTACCTTTTAATAATTCTAAAGCTTTCTTTTCTTCTTCAAAAGCCTGTTTTTTAGCTGCATAAGCTGCTTTAGTTTCTTCATCTGGGTTTATTATAACTTCTCCAGTATCACCATTAAATACTACGAAATCTCCATCTTTAACGTTTTCAGTTATATCAGTAAGACCTACAACTGCTGCTATTTCAAGAGTTCTAGCCATTATAGCTGTATGGGAAGTTCTTCCTCCTATATTAGTAAGGAATCCTAAAACCATTTTTTTGTTCATAGTAGCTGTATCTGATGGAGTTAAGTCGTGAGCAACTAGTACTACTTCTTCATCTAATGCAGATAAATCTACTACTTTTATTCCTAATAAGTGTCTTAACACTCTGTTTGTAACGTCTTTTATGTCTGCTGCTCTTTCTCTCATGTACTCATTGTCCATAGATTCAAACATTGCAACGAACATTTCTTTTATTTCATTTAATGCAAAATCAGCATTAACTTTTTCATCAGCTATTTTAGCTTCTGCTGCTCCAGTTAATTCTGGATCTTCTAAAACTAAAAGGTGTGCTCCGAATATTTCAGCTTCTGCTTCACCTAGTTCTTTAGCTGCTTTTTCTTTAACTTTTTCTAGTTCAGTTTTAGATACCTGAACAGCTTCTCTTAATTTAGCTATTTCAGCATCTACATCTGTTATAGTTCTTTTTTCTATAACAAGCTCTTTATGTTCTACAACAAGTGCTTTACCTAGTGCTATACCAGGAGAAGCTCCAGTTCCTTTGAATGCCATAACCATATCCTCCTAAAAGATAATTATTTATAACCGATTCTTATTCACCGAATCCTGATTCAACCATTTCTGATAATTTAGCTATAGCTGCTTCTTCATCTTCTCCGTTAGCTATTAAAGTGAATTCAGTTCCTTTTGATAAACCTAAGCTCATTACACCCATTATTGATTTAGCGTTTACTTTTTTACCATTAGCTTCTATTTCTACTGTAGCTTTGAATTCAGATGCTCCTTTAACGAACATTCCTGCTGGTCTAGCGTGTAAACCTGTTTCATTGATAACTGTTAATTTTTTTTCCATTGTTAATTCCTCCTGAAGTGTTTTTTAAATTAAATTTAAATTATATTATCTATATCTACCCCACTTTAGTGGGACATTTTTTGTCCGACGGTATTATTAAGTTCCCACTCGGCTATCTTTTTCTATTATACTACTAAATTTTATTTTTTTCGACAACTTTCATTAATATTTTAATAAAAATTTTTAAAAATATTATGTATAACATAAAAGATATGTTTTTCTTACAAATTTTGGTAGATTATCACGTCTAAAAGTATATTGATATACATAATTTACAGTATATATTACACTATTTTAAATTAGATATAAAGCAGTCTACAAGAACAGATTTTCTGTGTTCTTTCTTTTGTTTAATATTAAGCCTAACTTCTTCTCTACGGAACTCTCTATAATCTATTAAATTGTCACGATATATATCATTTATTACTGAATTAATATCGTATACTTTAACCCTATTTTTTCCATTGCGCTCAAGTGCATTTTCATAAAACGCAAAGTATAAATCTCTGTAGGTAAAATTCTTTGGCAGCGATAACAACTCGCCTGCCTTTGGAATAATAGCCTCCATTAAAGTTCTTAGATCAGGATTTCTTCTAATATTGAATACCTGGCATAAAAGCTTTATATCTTCTTTTTTCATACGCCTTATTTTTTCAAAACACATATCTTCTGTAATATTTCCGGCGTTTCTAAAATAGAATCTAACTCCATCGTACTTTTCAAAAGTTTTCATAGTATCCAAATATCCTAAGTTTATATTTTTCTGAATATGATCCCTATCTTTATTCATAGAGCCACCCAGATATTCTGACGGATACACCACTTTTAGATTTAAGTCGCTGTGTTTTTTTATACTTATTGTACCCTGTAGATTGTCCTGAATTCTAATTGCTACTATATCTTTGTAGCCTTTCTTTTCAAGCATTCCAATAGGTAGATTGTCGACAAACATTCCATCTACATATAGCTTATTGTCCATTACATTCATTTTGAATATAGGTAGACTGGCACTCGCTATAAGGTAGTCTATTAGCCTTCCCTTTGGTATATCCTCTAAAAATAACGACTGTGGGTTTAGTTTTTTATCTATATACATAGTAACCATTCCAAAGTCTATTCCCTTGTTTCTTATTTTATCCTCATCCAAAGTATCCTCTAGCATCTCCCTAAGTGGAGTAATGTCGATTCCGTCATTTTCTTTAAATGACTTCTTTATAAGAGAAAGAATCTGGTTCATCCGCTTCATGCTCAAATCCATATTCTTTAGCTTTTCATACGTTTCAAAATCTACATTAATAAAATGCTTATAATCATATTCAAGCCATATCTCTTCCATAATACGTATATCATCCTGAACCATATATGCACCATTCAATGCACCTATTGAAGAACCTGTAATCCCTTGAAAATCCATACCCATTCCTTTAAGTGCTTTATATGCACCTATTTGGTAGGCACCTTTTGTACCTCCACCTTCAAGAACTAGACCTCTCATAATATACCTCTTCTGATGCAAAATGCATCTTATTAAAATTTGTCTTTAAAGATATCTTCCTCAACTAACAAATCTATCTTTTGTATAAGCTTATCTATATTATCCGATATATTCAGCTTTTTTTCCATAATTTTTTTGGAATATTCTTCTATTTTTTCATAATTATCTCCCTTAAAGATCTTCATCTTCATAACTTTATTAGGATAATAATCATAAATTCCCCTACTCATCTTTTTTGCATTTATTTTATAATACTTGTCGTATATTGAAGAATTTAAAAGAGCTACAATATACTCATATGAAAATTCTTCCTTGTACTCATCCTTTAAATAAAAAGAGTATACATCTGCGCTGCTGTATAAATTATCGTAATCTACAGCAAATTTATTTTCTATAGATTTATAGGGATACATAACTTTAGTTCTCTCAAATACGCTTTTTTCTCTCCCCCACTGTAGTTCATACCACTTTCTAATACACTTTAAGCACTCTCTTCTATTTTCTAACTTTTCTTTGTACGGATTTATACAATTTTCAAATATATATTTCTCATCATCCTCGCATTTTATATCATTAGAATATATCATCTTGTGATTAACTTTAGGAATTACATATTTTTCTATATCCCTACTCTTTGCAAGGTCTTTCAAAAGTTTAGGCGTTATATTTTTTAATCTATTATCGTTATTTTTTAAGATAAACGCCTTATCGCATCCAGTTATAACACCTTGAGAACTTTCCGCTATTTCATAAAGCCTATACCCTTGCATTTTTTCAATTCTAAGATACAGCTCCATATCTTTTTCGTTTGCTATAATCCAATCTGATTGCAATCTACTTGTAGATATTTTTATACTCTCAAAATCTTTTGTATTATTCTTTATTTCATCTACACTCTCGACAAGATTTTTTCTATCATTTACATATATATACTTATCTGATTTCTTTCTATATATATTGGTTGTAGAAATTCCATATCCTTTTTTTCTCATTCGTATTATGCATGCAGAAATACCTACACAGTCGAATACCTCTGCTCCAAGAAAGTCTATAATTTCCTCTATTTCCACATTTTTTTCTAAATATTTTCTGAGCAATTCCGCAGATATACTCTCTAAAAAATATCTCGGCGTTATTAAATGGATTACTCCATCCTTTTTTAGCAATTCTATAGAGTTTTTGTAAAAGCAGAAATACAAATCAGATTTATCTCTATAAACCTCTTTATATTTATCAATTATAAACTGTTTATACTCCTTTGTAAGAAGCTTATGCCCTACATAAGGTGGATTTCCGATTATAATATCAAATTTTGTTCCCCAATCAATGTTCAATCCATCCTTATTATATATATTCATCTCAAATATACCTGTATTACACTCAAACTCCCTTAAATAAGTCGCTTTATATTCATCCCAGCTTTCTTCTTCATCCAAATCATCGCTTATACTTGGCTCATCATAAGTCCCCGTAATAGCAGTCTTTGTCAAAAGCATCTTAGTTACTTCTACAGCATCGCTATCTATATCAGTCCCATATATACAATTTTTTAAAATATATCTAGGTAAATTTTCTTTTTTAAAACATTCATCACCGTATTTTTCAACTAACTCATCAGATTTTTCCTCAAAAATTTCAAGCAATCTATCAAATGCGTACACAAGAAAATTCCCACATCCACATGATGAGTCCAAAATTTTAGGATGTGGATTTTTTAGCACATCTAATTTTCCAACTGTATTATCCACTATATACTCAACTATTTCTACAGGAGTATAGTAAATTCCAGATTTTTTCCTTTTTTCTATATCTAAATTATTTTCATATAATCTCGCTGCTTTAAATTTTTCCATAATAAGCCCCTCAAAATAGATAAAATTTATTTAACTAATTTTTACCATTTTTCTCATCTAAAAACGTAAGCGTACCCTGCATTATCCCCTCAGCTAACATATCTTGGTAGTTAGGATCTTTTAGTTTTTTCATATCTGATACATTTGTTATAAATCCACACTCTACTAATACAGCTGGCATCGTAGTTTCTCTAAGTATTTCAAAGCTATTCCGAAGTATTCCTCTACTCATTATCTCTACATAAGATGCAGTTGTCTGTTGTACAGAGTTAGCAAGTTCTTTAGATCCATCTGTAGCACCATTTCTGTACCATGTTTCAAGTCCATTTGCATCGCCGTATTTTTTCTGCGCATTTAGATGTATAGAGATTAAAGCATCTGCATTTGCCCTCTTTGCAATTTCAGCTCTTTCTTCTAAGCTTACATATTTATCTTCTGTCCTAGTCATTATTACATTTACATCAGACTCTCTTCCAAGTCTTGATGCTACTTTTTTAGCTATCTGCAGTGCGATGTCTTTTTCGTATACAGTTTCTGTACTGTCAATAGATCCCTTGTCATTTCCCCCATGTCCAGCATCTACTACAATATTGTATTTCTTTGACTGCCGTTTTTTCTCATCATCTAAGTCATACTGACCTTTTACTGGTTTTGTTTTAGAATTTTCATCATTAGATACACTACTATCTCCAGAAGAACTTTGTGATGTAGACGCTACTTTATTTAGCGGTTTACCCTTTATCATCTGCACACCTTTAACTCCACAAAATCCCAATGCTACAACTAAAAGAACCGCAATGGCAACTCTCCCCCATTTGATTTTTCTTCCATTCTTTTTAGGTATAGACTTTCCTGCATTAGGCTTTTTTAGTTTCTTAGGCTTTTTAACATTGCTCTTTGTATTTTTTATCGTCGACTTAGGTTTTGTCGATTTATTCTTTTCTTTATTGTTTGCTTTTTTAGTCGTATTTTTATTTGTACTCTTTGGAGTTATTTGTCCAGTTTTTTTATTTCTATCTATATATATAACATTGCTTTTTTTCTTTTCATTGCTCTTGTTTTTATTTTTATTATCTTTGTTCGCCATAATATCACCTTTCTTAACATATTCCTTATTATTTTAACATTTGAGGTTATTTTTTTCAATCGAATAGTTTACATAACAATACCTTCTATTTGGATATTATGCATTAAAAAAGCAGGCTCCTCAGCCAATGTCATTAAGTTAGCATTGTTAATGAGGTTATCTAAAAGAAAAATAGCAGGAAAGATTTTTGCTTTCCTGCTATTTTTATATTTTAAACACACAAATAAGACAGATA
>NZ_JBLOUI010000022.1:0-42457 GCF_047807365.1 Peptacetobacter sp. AB800
TTCTTCTCGCCTATGCTTCGCAGCATAAACCTTGCAAGTCACTATCAAGTTCATTGGTAGCTACGCCTTTTATGGACTTTCACCACAGATTAATAGCATGCCCGTCATACCGAAAAAAGGTACCCGTCATAACAACGAGTACCTATATACTATCTTTTAAATACTAATATAGCTTTATCTATTCCAAACTACTATCTAGCGACTATTGGAGACGCCATCCACTCGTGGATACGACAAGGCGTCGGAACCTAGGAGCAGATAGTAGTTATTATCTTGCCTTTCTATTACATTAGCACTGACATGCCATATTCATTATTTTGTATAATTTAACAACCGATTCGAGATGAGGAGTCGACGGGAACATGTCCATGCACTTAACCTTCTCTGGCATATATCCATAACCTATAAAATCTTTTAAATCATCAACTAAAGTCTTTGGATTACAAGAAATATACACTATCTCCTTAGCACCGAAATCGCATATATCCTTTATTGCCTGCTTATGTATACCTGGTCTTGGAGGGTCAACTATTATTAAATCTGGCTTAACATCTAAGCTCTTAACAGTGTCCTTAACATCCCCAGCAATAAATTCACAGTTATCTAAACCATTTAATTTAGCATTTTCATTAGCTGCAACAACAGCCTCTTCTATTATCTCTATACCATATACTTTCTTAGCTTTTTCTGCCATTAACTGACCTATTGAGCCTGTTCCGCTGTATAAGTCGAAAACAACCTTGTTAGAATGATCTCCAATAAAATCTCTAGCTATAGTATAAAGCTGCTCTGCACCTTTTGTATTTGTCTGGAAGAATGAGAATGGAGATATTTTAAATTTAAGTCCTAATATCTCTTCATGTAGATAATCTACACCGTATAATATTCTCATCTCATCACACTGAACTGCATCTGCAAGTCCGTCGTTTATAGTGTGAAGTATGCTCACTACATTTCCTTTTAATTCTAATCCATTTATCATATCGGCAAATTTGCTCATATCAAACTCGCACTGAGATGATGTTACTATATTTACCATTATTTCATCTGTGTGTATACCTTTTCTAACTACAAGGTTTCTTAAATATCCCTCGTGATTTACAACTCTGTAGTATGGTAACTCTGCATCTTGGAAGAATGCTAAAGACTCTTTTAATATTGTATTGAAATCAGAATCGACTAACATACATCCGTCAACTGTCTGTATATCTATATGTCTACCCTTTTTGTGAAGTCCTAGTGTAAGTGGTCCACCTTTTACCTCATCACCAAAAGTGTATTCCATTTTATTTCTGTATCCAACATTGTCAGGACTTCCCTGAACACCTAAAAACTCAAATCCTCTTATTCCAGCGTCTTCAAATAGTTCAAGTACCTGTTCTTCTTTTATTTCAAGCTGTTTTGCGTAGTCAACAGAAAGCATAGTACATCCACCACAACCTTCAAAGTGAGGACAAACTTCCGCAGTTTCTATTGGAGATCTTTCTAAAAGCTCTACCATTTTAACATCTGCCTTACCTCTTCCAGTTCTTTTAACGGCAGCTTTCACTTTCTGTCCTTTTATTCCGCCTTTCATCTTTATTCTTCTATCTCCGTACTGGCTTATACTCACACCGCCAAATTCCATTTTACCGATTTCAAACTCGATTATATCTCTCTTTTTCACGTTTACCTCCTATTATTCGATTATATTTTTTATAATTTATCAAATTGTCTAAACAACTTATTCTCTTACTTCTATTAATTTAACTTCTTCATCTGTAAGCTCTCTATATTCACCCAATTCTAGTGTTTCATCTAATTTTAAAGCTCCCATAGAAAGTCTTTTTAAATATACCACAGTCTTTCCAACACTTTCAAACATTCTCTTAACCTGATGGAATTTTCCTTCGTGTATTGTAAGTTCTATCTCAGAAATATCATCAGATTTTAATATTACAAGTTCTGAAGGCATAGTTTCATATCCATCGTCCAAAGTTACTCCATTTTTAAATGCCTCAATATCTTCCTCAGTTACTTTTCCATCTATTTTTGCATAGTATGTTTTTGGAACGTGCTTTTTAGGTGATAATACTCTATGTGCAAGCTGCCCATCATTAGTCAACACAAGAAGCCCCTCAGTATCTTTGTCCAATCTTCCAACTGGAAACGGCTCAAACACTAAATACTCATTGTCTATTAAATCAAGCACTATTGGATCGTGTTTATCAAATGTCGCAGAAATATATCCATCTGGTTTATTCATCATTAGATATATAAATTCTCTGTAGTTTATCTTTTCTCCGTTGAATACTATTTCATCTATATCAGTATCTACTTGAAGCCCTGGATTAGAAACTACTTTTCCATTTACAAAAACAAGCCCTTGTTTACAGAATTTTTTAAGCTCAGCTCTACTTCCATAGCCTAAGTTAGATAACACCTTGTCTACTCTTTGTTTCTTAGCCAAAATTTTCCCTCCTTTTTCAATTTTTATTTACATCATCGTATATTTTTCGCTTAAATCATAATATATTAATATTATCATTTTTTATCTTCAATTAACAGAAAAAAATCCGTTTATCTCAAGCAATAATCAGATTTTCAAAATTTTATTATAAAAAATCAGTAAAAATATCATAAAAAATATTAACTCTAAATTTTTTTCAAAAAGAAAATGTTTGCAACGTACTGTTTTTCAATTTAGTCTATACCTTTTTTGTTTTTCTCTGTATAATATATTTGATGGATAAATTTTTAAAAGTTTATAGGAGGAATTTAAAAATGGCTTTAATTACTACTAAAGAAATGTTTAAAAAAGCTTATGAAGGTGGATACGCTATAGGTGCATTCAACATAAGTGACTTAGAACAGTTACAGGGTGTATTAGAAGGAGCAAAAGCTAAAAACTCATATGTTATGATACAGGCTTCTAAATCAGCTATACAGTATGCTGGACCTCATACATTAGTTGAAATGGTAAAAGCTGCATCTGATGAAATAGGTGTAGACGTTGCTCTTCACTTAGACCACGGTCCAAACTTCGAAACAGTTAAATCTTGTATAGATGCTGGATTCACTTCAGTTATGATAGATGGATCTCACTTCGATTTCGAAGAAAACGTAAGAGTTACTAAAGAAGTTGTTGACTACGCTCACGAAAGAGGAGTTGTTGTTGAAGCTGAATTAGGTGTATTAGCAGGTGTTGAAGATGAAGTTAGCTCAAATGTACACAAATACACTGACCCAGACGAAGCAGTTGAATTCGTTGAAAGAACAGGAGTTGACTCATTAGCTATAGCTATAGGTACTTCTCACGGTGCTTTCAAATTCAAAGGTGAAGCTGAATTAAAATTCGACATATTAGAAGAAATACAGAACAGATTACCAGGATTCCCAATAGTACTTCACGGTGCTTCTGCAGTTGATCAGGAATCAGTTGCTACTTGTAACGAATTCGGTGGAAATATAGCTGGTGCTAAAGGTGTTCCAGTTGACATGTTAAGAAAAGCATCTTCAATGGCAGTTTGCAAAATAAACATGGATACTGACTTAAGATTAGCTATGACTGCAGCTATAAGAAAATACTTAGCTGAAAACCCATCTCAGTTCGACCCAAGAAAATACTTAGGTGCTGGTAAAGACGCTATACAGGCTGTTGTAGAAAGCAAAATAGATAATGTTCTAGGATCAGAAAACTCTATAAACTAATTGTATTTTGATTTCAATTTGAAATTTATTTGAAAGTGTGGCTTTTGCTACACTTTCTTTTTTTTATAATCTTGACATATTTTTAATTTGGGTATATTATCAAATTAAAGTAAGGATAACACATATCTTAAATAGATAAATTTTAGAAAAGAAAGGAATGGTCATGCTATGTGTTGCTGTTGTTGTTGCTACAATTTAAAACAATTAAATAACAGTATTTTTTATGGCGGGACTTTGACTTTCTCTAAAAACGGTGTTACTCTTTAGTTTGATAAATTTTAAAATTGAATTTCAAATCTATTGATTAAATAGATTTCTAATGCTGTTTTCATAAAAAATAAATACTCGTAGCAGGCCTGATAATAATTTTTGCATATCATCCCCTTTAGATATATTTTAGCCTTTGCTTTTTACGAGTATGTTTTATGGAAACAGTTTTTTAATGTCAAAAATCCAATCAAATCTAGAATTACTAATCAAACAGATGTAAATCTACAATTCTTTAAAAGATAATCATAATTTTTTTAGACTGTCTAACTCACGCCAAAATATCTTTATTTTAAATTTCAAAACAAAATTCAAATAAAAATAATAGAGCAAAAAGGTTCAGACGGAGGAAAATATTATGATATACAACAAAATAACTGAAACTATAGGAAATACACCGGTTCTTAGATTTAAAGAGTTCGAAACTGAAAACAGCGCTGAAATATACGGAAAGCTTGAATTCTTCAATCCAGGAGGATCAATAAAAGACAGAATTGCAGCATTCATAATGGAAAAAATGCTACTAGATGGAACTATAAAATCAGGTGATACTATAGTAGAACCTACAAGTGGAAACACAGGGATAGGAATTGCAATGGCTGCAGCTGCAAACGGATTAAAGGCTGTCATGGTTATGCCAGATACTATGAGTATAGAAAGACAGAAGATTTTAAAAGCATATGGTGCAGAAATAGTCCTTACTCCAGGAAAACTTGGAATGAATGGAGCTATTGCAAAAGCAGAAGAATTAGTAGAAACTAGAGGATACAAAATGTTTGATCAGTTCAATAATAAATCTAATCCAGAAGCTCACAAAAACTCCACAGCAATAGAAATCATAAAAGACTTTAAAAACTTAGACGCATTTGTAGCTGGTGTCGGTACTGGTGGCACATTAACTGGAAATGCAAGCGTACTTAAAGAAAACTACAAAGATATCGAAATAATAGCAGTTGAGCCAGATTTATCTCCTGTTATCTCAGGTGGTAGCCCATCTCCTCACAAACTTCAGGGTATAGGTGCAGGATTTATACCATCAATACTAGATACAGATTTAATAGATAAAGTGGAACAGATTTCATCTGAAGAAGCTTATTCAAACGCTATAAAATCAGCATCAGATGTAGGAGTTATGCTTGGAATTTCAGGTGGTGCAGCACTTGCAGCGGCAATCAAAACAGCTGAAAGACTTGGTAAAGGCAAGAAAGTTCTATTTATAGCTCCCGATAATGGAGAAAGATACCTTTCAACAGATTTATACAAATAAGTTTTAAAAATCTGTACAAGTAATTTTTAAAGTGGCAGTTAGAAACATAAATAGAAAGAAATAAAAAATTATGATTAGGCTTTGGAGGATTAGATATGAGCAGTTTTAGAAATATAATAAACACATATAAAGCACAGGACCCAGCGGCGACAAATGCCCTGAGCATTATAATAAATTACCCTGGAATTCACGCAATATTTTTCCACAGAATAGCACATTTTATAAACAATCTGGGGTTAAAATTCTTAGCTAGATTTATATCTCAGGTAGCTAGATTTCTTACAGGTATAGAAATTCACCCAGGTGCTACAATTGGAAAAAGATTATTTATAGACCATGGAAACGGTGTTGTAATAGGCGAAACAGCTGAAATCGGCGACGATGTAGTGATGTTCCACCAGGTTACTCTTGGCGGTACAGGACATGACAAAGGAAAAAGACACCCTACAGTTGGAAATGGCGTTACTATAGCAACTGGTGCAAAAGTACTTGGAAATATTAAACTTGGGGATAACTCTAAAATAGGTGCAAATGCGGTAGTTCTTAAAAACGTGCCAGAAAACGCAACTGTTGTTGGAATACCAGCAAAAATAGTTAAACTAAACGGAGAAAAAGTAAATATCGCTCTATAAACCATAGATATTTATTATAAAAAATACTTCAGACGTCATACATATTTACTAAAAATATGTTACGTCTGAAATTTTTTTATCAAATTATAATGCTTTATTATTATATATTTTTTTCATTTCACCAAAATTAATAACGATTTATTATTTACTTTTTCAAGTTTTTAATAAATTTAGCTTCTTAAATTCATAATTTTAATCACTTAATTTTTTAAGTTTTGTAGATAATTTATTCATATTGTGTTATAATGTTAAATAATTAATTATTACAATTATATATTTTTTCTATGGATAAGAGATATGTATTTGATGAATTTGTTTTTACATTTAAAAAAGGAGAAATTGTTATGAACTTATATCATCTTAAATATTTCGTTACTTTAGCCCATCTCGAACACTACACAAAAGCTGCTGAGCAGTTATCAATCACTCAGCCTAGTCTTAGCCATGCAATAGCTTCACTAGAAAGAGAGATTAATATTCGCCTATTTGAAAAAGAAGGTAGAAATGTAGTGCTCACTAGAGCTGGGAAGAATTTTTTAACAGACATCGAGAAGGCTTTAGCTCTTATTGATGAAAGCATCAACTCAATACACCTTTCAGAAATAGGGGAAGGATGTATAGATATAGCTTTCCATAAAAATATGGCTGCTTCATTTATTCCGGATCTGGCAAGAAAATTTTTAAATGAACATACTGGGAAAAACATCGACTTTAAATTTTACTACGATGCTGAATCTACTGAGGAATTAATCAAGGGGTTATATTCAAAGAATTTTGATTTTATATTCTGTTCTAATAGAATAAATGAAAAAAATATAGAGTATACACCTGTATTTAAACAGAATGCTATACTTCTAGTTCCAGAGGGGCACCCTCTAGCCGATAAAGAATCTGTTTCTATAGACGACACATTAGAATATAATCACATTCTTTATACTAAAAATCATACACTTTCAGAAAAACTATCTTCTTATTTAAACAAGAAAGAATGCTGGGCAAATATATCTTACAAGACTGATGATTTAGGTGTTATAGCTTCTCTAATAACTGGTGACTTTGGAATTTCAATAGTTCCAGAAAACAATACTGTAAATCTAAAGGGAGTTAAATCTATAGAAATATCAGACTTAGACTGGCAAAATATTGTATATATGGCTTATTTAAAATCTTCTTATGAAATACCACTTATAAATGAATTTAAAAAATTCATTGAAGAACATGCAATCAATTTGTAGATATTAATCGGTTTTTTTGGTTATTAGCCTATTAATGTTTACAAATACATTAATTACTATAACATATTTTAAAGGTTCATATTTTTATTTTAAAAAGCTTAAAGTAGGACTCTTGGAATTTATCTGTCGTAACTTAAATCACTAAATAGAGTTCTTAAAAAAAGGGACTGTTGCAATTTATGCAACAGTCCCATATTTTTTATACATTTATTTCGTTGTCCATTTCTTTGTCGTCTTTGTGAGCTTCTAGTACTGGAGCAACTTCATTTTTTAGGAATTCTTCAACCTGCATTGGTGCGCATCCAACGTATTTTTCTGGTTTAAGTATTTCGTTTAATTCTTCAAGAGTAACACCAAACATTTCGTCAGCTGCTATTCTTTCTATTAGGTCGTTTTTCTTACCTTCAACCTTAACCATTCTACCAGCTTCTAAAGAATGTACTCTTATTCTTTCGTGTAAATCCTGTCTGTTTCCACCTTTTCTAACAGCGTCCATCATTATGTTTTCTGTAGCCATAAATGGAAGTTCGCTCATTAATCTCTGTTCTATAACTTTTGGATATACAACTAATCCATCTGCAACGTTGCAGTATAAGCTTAGTATACTATCTACTGCTAAGAATGCTTCTGGCACGCTTATTCTCTTGTTGGCAGAGTCGTCTAATGTTCTTTCAAACCACTGAGTAGCTGTTGTTATAGCTGGGTTTAAAGCATCTACCATAACGTATCTAGCAAGTGCTGCTATTCTTTCACTTCTCATTGGGTTTCTCTTATATGCCATAGCAGAAGAACCTATCTGTTTCTTTTCGAATGGTTCTTCAACTTCTTTTAAGTGCTGAAGAAGTCTTATGTCGTTTGAGAATTTTGTAGCTGACTGAGCTATACCAGATAATATATTAAGAACTTTGCTGTCTATTTTTCTAGTGTAAGTCTGTCCAGATACAGCTATTACTTTGTCGTATCCCATTTTTTCAACTATTTTTCTATCAAGCTCTTTTACTTTTTCGTAATCCCCTTCAAATAATTCAAGGAATGAGGCCTGAGTTCCTGTTGTTCCTTTTGATCCAAGAAGTCTTTTATCTGATAAGAAGTGTTCTATTTCTTCTAAATCATATAATAAGTCCTGTATCCATAGTGTAGCTCTCTTACCTACTGTTGTTGGCTGAGCTGGCTGGAAGTGAGTAAATCCAAGTGTTGGAAGACTCTTATACTCATCTGCAAATTTAGATAATGCTTTTATAGCCATTACTAATTTTGTTCTAACAAGTTCCATACCTTCGTACATTAGTATTAAGTCTGTATTATCTCCAACGTAGCAAGAAGTAGCTCCTAAGTGTATTATTCCTGCTGCTTTAGGGCACTGCTGTCCGTAAGCGTAAACATGAGACATAACATCGTGTCTAACTTCTTTTTCTCTTGCAACAGCTACATCGTAGTTTATATCATCCTGATTTGCTTTTAATTCGTCTATCTGTTCCTGAGTTATTTCAAGACCTAGCTCCATTTCTGATTCAGCTAGTGCTATCCATAATTTTCTCCATGTACGGAATTTTTTGTCATTAGAGAAAAGCTGTTTCATCTCTTTACTCGCATAACGTGATGTTAGTGGTGACTGATATATTTCGTTCATATTATCCTCCGATTTTTATTTTAATTTTTATTATACTCTTTTTGTTTATATAATAAGTTCAAATTATATTCCTAATCTGCTCATTACTTCATCATAGGCTTCTTTCACTCCACCTAAATCTCTTCTAAATCTATCTTTATCTAGTTTTTCGTGAGTGTTTATATCCCAAAGTCTGCAAGTGTCAGGAGATATCTCATCTGCTAAGATTATTCTTCCATGGTATCTTCCCATTTCTATTTTGAAGTCTACTAATTCTATGTCAGCCTGTTTGAAATACTCTATTAAGAAATCATTTATTTTCATTGTCATATCTTTTATAGCGTCTAGTTCTTCCTTAGTAGCTGCACCTATTGCCATTATCTGGCTGTCGTTTATCATTGGATCCCCAAGTGCATCGTCTTTTAAGCAGAATTCTAATGTAGGATTTTTTAGTACAGTTCCTTCTTCTACACCAAATCTCTTAGAAAAGCTACCTGCAGCTATGTTTCTAACTATTATTTCAAGTGGTACTATTTCCACCTTTTTAACTATTGTTTCTCTATCTGAAATTTCTTCAACTAAATGAGTTTCTATTCCCTTTTCTTCTTCTAGTTTTTTAAATATAAAGTTGGCCATTCTGTTGTTTATAACACCTTTTCCGTCTATCTGTCCTTTTTTAAGTCCATTGAATGCAGTTGCATCGTCTTTGTATGATATTAATAAGCAATCATCATTCCCTTCTATTTCATAGACTCTTTTGGCTTTACCTTCATATAACATTTTTCCTTTATTCATCTTAGTTTCCTCCCCTTAAAGTATACATTTCATAATATTCTATAAGTTCAAATTCTAAACTGCACATATATTAAATTTTCTATTATATATGTGCAGTTTTCATCATCACTTACAATTTTATACATATATTGAATTTATATCAACTAGTCTGGTATTTTCTTCTGAGTAGTGACTTAATAAACTTTCTGCAAGTGCATTTGCTGTGTCTATTGAAGTTAGACAAGGAACAGCGTAATCTATTGCTTTTCTTCTGATTTTAACACTGTCTCTTGTAGGTATTCTACCCTTAGAAGATGTTGAAATTACATATTTTACTACTCCACTTTCTATTAACTTACTTGTGTTGTTTACTCTGTCTTCGTGAATTTTATTTACTACTGTAACATCCATTCCTTCTTCTTCAAGAACTTTGGCAGTTCCTTCTGTAGCGTATAATTTAAATCCTAGTCTTTCAAATTTTTCAGCTACTTCTGCTATTTCTGGTTTATCTCCATCTTTTACAGATATAAATACTCCACCGTCTTTTTCCATATGGTATCCAGCAGCTGCTAGTCCTTTAAATACTGCTTCTTTTAGATTTCTACCTATACCTAAAACTTCCCCAGTAGATTTCATTTCTGGTCCTAAGTGTACATCTAGGTCTATTAATTTTTCGAATGAGAATACTGGTACTTTGGCTGCAAAGTATTTCTGTCCTTTAAATAGCCCTGTTCCAAATCCCATATCTTTTATTTTTTCTCCAAGCATTGCTCTAACTGCAAGCTCAACCATTGGAACACCAGTTATTTTACTTAGGTAAGGTATTGTACGAGAAGATCTTGGATTTACTTCTATTACATATATTTTTCCTTCGTATATAACGTACTGTATATTTACAAGTCCCTTAGTTTTTAAAGAAACTGCAAGCTGTTTTGAGTATTCAACTATTTTTTCTTTTAGTTTTTCACTTATATTCCATGAAGGACAAACTGCTATAGAGTCACCTGAGTGTACTCCTGCTCTTTCTATATGTTCCATTATTCCCGGAATTAATATATCCTCTCCATCACATATAGCATCAACTTCTACTTCTACACCCATCATATATTTATCTATTAGTATTGGGTTGTCCTTTTTGTTTGATTTTAGTATTATTTTCATGTATTCTTTGATATCTTCATCGCCGAATGCAATTATCATATTCTGTCCACCTAATACGTAAGATGGTCTCATAAGTACTGGGTATCCAAGTTCATTTGCAGCTTTTAAGGCTTCATCTTCTGTAAGAACTGTATGTCCCTGTGGTCTTTTTATGTGTAGAGATTCAAGAAGTTCATCAAATCTTTCTCTATCCTCTGCCATATCTATGCTTTCTGCACTAGATCCTAATACATTTATTCCCTGACTTTCTAGGAACTTAGTTAGGTTTATAGCTGTCTGACCACCAAATGCAACTACTACTCCATAAGGTTTTTCTGTATTCATTACGTTCATTACATCTTCTGGAGTAAGTGGTTCAAAGTATAGTCTATCCGCTGTATCAAAGTCTGTAGATACAGTTTCTGGGTTGTTGTTTATTATAACAACATCAAATCCTGCTTTTTTAAGTGCCCATACACAGTGAACTGCAGAGTAGTCGAATTCTATCCCCTGTCCTATTCTTATCGGTCCTGAACCAAGAACTACTACAGTTTTTCTCTCTCTTATTCCTTTTCTTTCTATAAACTCATCCGCTTCATTTACTTCATCACAGCAACTATAGAAGTATGGAGTTTCTGCTTTAAATTCTCCTGCACAAGTGTCGACCATTTTAAATGACGCTGGAGCTGAGTAATTTACTTTTTCTCCACTTATTCTTTCTATTGTAGAGTTTAAGAATCCGTATCTTTTTGCAACGTTATAAGTAGCTTCTGATACATTTCCTTTAGATAGTTCTTTTTCTACTTCTGCTATATTTTTCATTTTATATAAGAACCAGTTATCTACTTTTGTTATTTCATGTATTTCTTCACAAGATATTCCTCTTTTTAATGCTTCATATATTACGAATACTCTTTCATCGTTGCATACATGAAGAGCTTCTTTTACCTGTTCATCTGAATACGCAGCAACTTTTGGAAGAGTACAGCAGTCTGTTTTGTTTTCAGATCCTCTAACAGCTTTCATAAGTGCTGTTTCAAAGTTCTGTCCTATAGCCATTACCTCACCTGTAGCCTTCATCTGAGTACCAAGTTCTCTCTTAGCATATACAAATTTGTCAAATGGCCATTTAGGGAATTTAACAACAACATAGTCAAGAGCTGGCTCGAAGCATGCGTAAGTCTGTTTAGTTATTTCATTTTTTATTTCATCTAATCTATATCCAAGTGCTATTTTTGCAGCAACTTTTGCTATTGGGTATCCTGTAGCTTTTGAAGCTAGAGCCGAAGATCTTGAAACCCTTGGGTTTACTTCTATTACAGCATATTCGTCGCTATTTGGATTAAGTGCAAACTGGCAGTTACATCCACCTTCAACACCCATAGCATCAACTATTTTTATAGCTGCTGTTCTAAGCATCTGGTATTCTTTATCTGCAAGTGTAACCGCTGGAGCTATTACTATACTATCTCCTGTATGTACTCCAACTGGGTCAAAGTTTTCCATTGAACATACAGTTATAGCATTTCCTGCTCCATCTCTTACAACTTCAAACTCTATTTCTTTCCATCCAGATATACATTTTTCAACTAATATCTGTGTTATTGGAGATAATCTAAGTCCATTTTCTGCAATCTTTTTAAATTCTTCCTCGTCGTTTGCGATTCCACCACCGCTTCCTCCAAGAGTAAACGCTGGTCTAACTATTACTGGGTAACCTATTTTTCCTGCGAATTCTACAGCAGAATCTAGGTCTTCAACTATTTCTGAAGGTATTACAGGCTGTCCTATTTCAAGCATTGTATCTTTGAACATCTGTCTATCTTCAGCTTTATCTATTGTTTCTGGGTCTGCTCCAAGAAGCTTAACACCCATTTTTTCTAGGTATCCTTCTTTAGCTAACTGCATTGAAAGAGTTAGAGCTGTCTGCCCACCTAATGTAGAAAGTATACTGTCTGGTCTTTCTTTTTCTATTATTCTTTTTAATGTAGTAACTGTTAATGGCTCTATATATATTTTGTCAGCCATTGCGTTGTCAGTCATTATAGTCGCTGGATTTGAGTTAACTAGTATAACTTCCTTTCCATCTTCTTTTAAAGACTGACAAGCCTGTGTTCCAGAATAATCAAATTCTGCTGCCTGTCCTATTACTATAGGTCCTGAACCTATTAAAAGTACTTTCTGTATGTCGTTATTTTTAGGCATTATATCTCAACTCCTTCCATTAAACTTATAAATCTATCAAATAAATATGCTGTATCCTGTGGTCCACCACAAGCTTCTGGATGGAACTGTACTGAGAATACTGGCATATCTGTGTATTTTATTCCTTCACAAGTACCGTCATTTACATTTGTAAATAATAATTCTGCATTTTTAGGTAATTCATCATTGTCAACTGCATATCCATGATTCTGGCTTGATACGTATATTCTTCCTGTTGAAAGATCTTTAACAGGCTGATTTCCACCTCTGTGTCCATATTTTAATTTAATAGTAGTTCCTCCCTGAGAAAGAGCTAATAACTGATGACCTAAACAAATTCCAAATGTAGGTATATTTGCCTTGCATAGTTCTTTTAATTCTTCTATTATTTTTACATTGTCCTTTGGATCTCCAGGTCCATTAGATAGCATTATTCCGTCTGGATTTAATGCTTTTATTTCCTCAGCTGTTGTAGATGCAGGCACTGTTGTTACATTGCATCCTCTTTTTAATAATTCTCTTCTTATATTTCTCTTAGCACCGAAATCCCATAATACTACGTTATACTTAGCATCTTCCACTTTATCAGTAAATGACTCTTCACAAGTAACTGCTTCAACCATATCAAAGTATTCTACATCTATTTTTTCATTTTCTTTAACTGGTTCAGAAGTTATTTTTGCCTTCATAGTACCATGTTCTCTAAGTACTCTTGTAAGTTCTCTTGTATCTATACCGTATACTCCTGGTATATCGTTCTTTTTAAGGTATTCATCAAGTGTACCCTCACATCTGTAGTTAGAAGGATGTTCACAGTACTCTCTAACTATATAAGCTTTTACAAAAGAGCCTCTACTTTCGGCATCTTCTTCTATTATTCCGTAGTTTCCTATAAGTGGGAATGTCTGAACAACTATCTGCCCACAGTAACTTGGGTCTGTAAGTGTTTCAAAATATCCTGTCATTCCAGTAGTAAATACTATTTCGCCAGTTATTTCCTTTTCCCGTCCAAAAGATTTTCCTTCAAAAATCTTTCCATTTTCAAGAATTAAGTTGATTTTCTTTTCCAAAGTTAGTGCCTCCTTTTTTCTATTCAAACTGTGATTTGCTGTAGTTTTCTATTATAAGAGGATAATTTCCATCGAAACATCCTGTACAGAAATCTCTGCAACATTTTCCACATGCTTTCTTTAACCCCTCTATGCTTATAAACCCTAGTGAATCAGCGCCTATGCTTTTTCTGATTTCTTCTAATTCCATTTTATTTGCTATTAGATTTTCTTCGCTATCTATATCTGTTCCAAAGTTACAAGTGTGTTTGAACATCGGTGAAGATACAAGCATATGCACCTCTTTAGCACCTGCCCGTCTTACATTTTTGATTATCTTAGCACTTGTAGTTCCTCTTACTATAGAGTCGTCTATAAGTATTACTCTCTTGTCTTTTAAATTACTTGCAAGAGGATTTAATTTTAGTTTAACCGCTTTTTCTCTCTGCTCTTGTGTTGGGAATATGAAACTTCTTCCAATGTATCTATTCTTTACAAATCCAAATTCAAAAGGCATATTGCTTTCTTTTGCATATCCAATGGCTGCCTCTATTCCACTATCTGGCACACCACATACGACATCTGCGTCTATTTTGAATTCTTTTGCAAGTTCTCTTCCCATGTTTATTCTTGCATCGTATACATTTAATCCATCTATGTTTGAGTCTGTTCTGGCAAAGTATACATACTCAAATATACAAGAGCCCTTTTTTTCTCTATTTAATATCATTTTGCTATCTATAGAAAGATCTTCGTTTATTACGACCATTTCTCCTGGTTCAATATCTCTAATTAATTCATAGTTTATACTATCAAATGCACAGCTTTCAGATGCCACAGCTATTCCATTTTCACCTTTACCTATACAAAGAGGTCTAAATCCCCATCCATCTCTTATCGCTACTAGTTTGTTTTGAGATGTCATTATAACAAGTGAAAATGCACCTTCTAGTTTTTCAACTGCTTTTTCAATAGCTTTTAATTCATCTTTTTCTGTAAGCATTTCAAATGCGATTAATTTCGCTATAGATTCACTATCATTAGTAGATCTAAATATACATCCTTCTTTTTCAAGACCTTTTCTTATTTCCATTGAGTTGACAATATTCCCATTGTGAGCAACTGCAACCCTTCCCCTTAAATACTCCGCTAGTATTGGCTGAGTATTTGCCTTTGAGTTAGAGCCTGTTGTAGAGTATCTAACGTGTCCTATAGATACTTCAGCATCTCCTAAGTCGCTTATATCCTTTGGTGAGAATACCTCGCTTACTAATCCCTTATTTTTAAATAAATTTATTTTTTCTCCAACTAACGATGCTATTCCTGCACCTTCCTGACCTCTGTGCTGAAGTGCCATAAGTGCAGAATGAGTCATACTAGCTGAATCATTTTCTTTGGTTCTTATCCCAAAAACTCCACATTCTTCTCTTAACTTTTCTTCCATTCTTCTATTCCTCTTTTTTAATATAGTTTTTGTTTACTTTATAGTTTTTCTTTTAAATAGGGATATGCCCTGTAAAAATTTACAAAACATATCCCATTATTCTCAAATTGTCTGCAACGATGCAAAAATACTAGTCTGGTACTACTATGTATTCTTCTCTTTCAGCTCCAACTGAAACGTATTTTATCTTGCACCCAACAGCTTTTTCTATATATTCTATGTATTCTCTAGCTGCTTTTGGTAATTCTTCTAATTTTCTGCAACCAGATATATCTTCATGCCATCCATCTACGTATTCGTAAACTGGTTTAGCGTTTTCTAATTTTTCCCCTATTGGGAATACATCTAATTCTTTTCCTTCAAAAGTATATCCTACACATACTGGTATTTTATCCATGTATGAAAGAACGTCTAATTTAGTAAGAGCTATTTCATCTGCTCCCTGCATTCTAACACCGTATTTAGATGCAAGAACGTCAAATCCACCAACTCTTCTTGGTCTACCTGTAGCTGCACCGTATTCGTTACCAGCTTTTCTTAAATGTTCTGCTTCTTCTCCAAATAATTCAGCTGTGAAAGGTCCTTCACCAACACAAGTAGAGTAAGCTTTCATTATACCTACAGTAAGGTCTAATTTTCTATTTGGCACACCAGACCCTATTGGTGCATAAGAAGCTATAGTTGATGATGAAGATGTAAATGGATATATACCAAAGTCTATATCTCTTAAAGCACCTAACTGTGCTTCAAACATTACATTTTTACCATTTGCAGCTGCATTATCTATGAAAAGACCTGTATCACATATATAATCTTTTAATTCATATCCGTACTCTTTTATCCATGCAAACATTTCTTCTGCATCTAATTTTTCAGATTCGTAACCTTTTTCTATCATAAGGTTTTTCCATTCAACTATATTTGCTATTTTAGCTTTTAAGCTTTCTTCACTATCAAGAAGATCTCCCATTCTTATACCTTTTTTCATGTATTTATCTCCATATACTGGAGCTATACCTCTTCTTGTTGAACCGTACTTAGCGTCTTTTAATCTTTCTTCTTCTAAGCAGTCCTGCTGAACGTGATATGGCATACATATTATAGCTCTATCACTTATTTTTAAGTTTGCTGGAGTTATTTTTATTCCAGCTTCTCTTAATCTTCCCATTTCTCCATGAAGATGTTTTAAATCTATTACTACACCGTTCCCCATAACATTTACAACATCTTCTCTTAATATTCCTGATGGAAGTAGATTAAGAACGAATTTTCCTTTTTCATTTATTACTGTATGTCCCGCATTGTTTCCACCCTGGTATCTTACAACAACATCGTAATCTTCTGAAAGAAGGTCTACCATTCTTCCTTTTCCTTCGTCTCCCCAGTTTATTCCTGTTATAGCTGTTAACATATATTACCTATCCTTTCTACCGCCCTACTGCGATAATGACAATATTTAAAGTACTCAATAGTACTTTACTACCCATTTTTTTCTTAGTTCAAAATGTGGTTTAGATGAACTTTCTATTTTTCGCCCCAAAAAAGGTGTTTACCAAAAGAAGGGTATAAAAATTACCAAATGAATTTAAAAAATTACCCTTTTCCCCTGATAAACACCCTCATGTTCAAATCTAGGTTATTATATCATTCTATCAAGTAATATGTCAATCAAGGAAAACGTTACACAAAAATATTTTTGAAATTTTATCATAAATATTCGTTATATAACGAAATATATTTAATATTTTTTTAAAATAAAACGCATTTATTTCTTTTGAGGCACAAAAAAACTGCAAGTTATATAATAACATTGCAGTCAATTTCATTTTATTAACTAACTATAGAATTTTGAAGCCCCTAAAAGCCGTCTTCTTCCAACTATTTTAACTATACTGTCTAACTTCTGTATTTCAATTCTTTTAAATGCTACTAAAAGTATAAATTTAAAATCATCAAAATCCTGACCTATACTGTATATTTCAAAATGACATCTTACATCGTCAAATCCATATTTTTCCTGTAAATCCTCTTCAAATTCATCTGTAAAACCTTTTATATAATCTCTTATATCTTCAAAGAACATATCAAAATATCCTTCTTCTAACCCTTCTGTAAGAGAACTAACTATTGGATCTAAATCATATTTATTAGATAAGAATAAATCTTTAGCCAGCTGACAATCAAATACTAATATATCTTTTTCTTTTATAGTGTCTGATATGTCCTGACATTTTTCTATATCCTCGCTCATCAAAAGTAAATCTTTTATATCTCTACTCTTGACCTGTATTTTTCCATTGTCATTCATTAGCTTTAAAGAAACCATTTTTCTACCCCCTTTATTTTAGTCTATTGGAGATGAATTCATCAATCTCTTTCCAATTTCTTACCCTAGTTATATTATCACATTCTACATCTTTATTGTAGTTTGTGTCAATCAAAAGAACATCAATTCCATTTTTTGCTATATCCATAGCATTGTTTGGATCGTCTTCAATAAAAATATCGCATCCCAATTCAAGAGCTTTTCCACTTTTTTTGACTGGACCTAATAAATATATATTGTTTGCATTTATACCATACTTATCAAACCATTTTTCAGTGATTTCTTTTAAGCACTCTCTTCTAGCAGTTACAAAATATACATTTATATCATCAGATTGCTCGAGCTTTTTTATTACATCTACTGCAAACTCTGCTGGCTCTGCAGCTTCATATGTATAGCTGTAATTATTGTCAAAGTTTATATAAAAATCTCCTTCAACAGTTCCATAAAGCTGCTCCCAATCAAGTGTAGTATACTGCTCTTTTGTTATGTTTTTTCTAAAAATTTCATTTAAAAACGGTATAAATCCATAAGGATCCGTCACCGTTCCATCTATATCTATACCTATATTTATACCCATTTTAAATCTAATTCACTCTTTCCATGTATTTACTTAATCCATTACTTTTACTGGCATAAAATCAATATAATCCGCAGATACTAGATTGTATTCTATACCATTTCTAATACCTTTAAGACCTGTCTTAAAAGATTCCTCTCCATGAAGATGTCCGTAGTAAACTCTCTCTACTCCATATTTTTCATATAAATCTGTAAAAACAGAATCCTCTAAAGAGTCGTTAGTAGGTGGATAATGTGTGATTACTATTATTTTTTCGTATCCAGCCTTTTTTGCCTCTTTAAGAGATATTTCTATTCTTATTGCTTCTCTATCGTAAATTTTCTTATCTTCTTCAGTAAATTTAAACTCATTTGGACAAATCCATCCTCTTCCACCACAGATTGCATAGTCTTTATATGTAAAAAATCCCGTCTGAATAAATTTCATATCGTCGTACATCTTATTCAGTTTGGTAGCTGTAGTCCACCAATAGTCGTGATTCCCTTTTATAAAGAACTTCTGTCCTGGAAGCTCATGTATCATATCGAAGTCCGACTGTGCATCCTTCATCTTAGTCCCCCACGATACATCGCCCAACACCAAAACAACATCATCTTCTTTAACTGTAGATTCCCAATTATTTTTTATCTTTTCATCGTGGTTTTGCCACTTCTCTCCAAAAATATCCATTGGTTTATCTACAGAAGAAGATAAATGTAAATCTCCTATTGCATATAAACTCATATTATTTATTCCTTCATTTTATGATTTTTTATTTCTTCTATTTTGCGACCTATTTCGTCTTTAAGCTGTAGTATTTCTTTTACGTCTTCCATAGAATTCTGTATCATATCGAGATTTCTCTGATACTGTATTGCGTTGTTTGTATATCCTAATTCTCTAACTTCTTGAATTCTATCAAGTACGTCCTTAACAGCTAATTCTCTCATCCGATACATAGACTGAGCATTCATTATATCCTCTCTTATCTCTCCCATTTCTTGGTCTAATAAGAATGCTGCATCTGCTGCTCTTCTAAGTCTTACCGCCAATGTATCTGGTATATAGTGTTCGTATTTATATTTTAGAGAATGTTCTATAGTAGCCCAGAAGTTCATTGCAAGTGTTCTTATCTGTATCTCACATGTTACCTCTTTTGATCCGTCTACAGTGTTTATAGGATAGCTTATAATAACATGGTAGCTTCTATAACCACTTTCCTTGTAGTTTTTTATGTAGTCTTTTTCATTTATGATAGTCATATCAGTTCTGTTTTTTATAAGCTCTACTATTGTATAGATATCCTCAACAAACTGACACATTATTCTTATACCAGCTATATCTTCTATTTCAGCTTCTATATCTTTAGCATTTAATTTTTTAGCTTTTGCAACTATAGACGCTATTTTTTTAGTTCTACCTGTTACAAATTCTATTGGAGAATAATCTCCTCTTTCTAAAAATTCTTTTCTTATATTTTTGAATTTTACCTTTAGTTCTTCTACTGCATTGTTGTAGGGAGCTAGTATGGCCTTCCAATCTTCATACTGCATATTTATCCCTCCTCTTTTATTCTTTTTTAACTTTTGAAATTTTCCATTGTCTATTTTAACATATTTTAGGATAATTTTTTCTAAAATCTAATTTTCTTTTAAAAAATATAATAATTCTCCATCCTCTATTTTGTAATCTATTTCGCCGTTGTCTAATAAGTATGCAACTAGAGATACAAGTGCTGATTTGAAGAAGTGATACTCCTTGTAATTACACTTTAAGTCGTTATCTACTATTATATGTTTTAAAAGTTTGTCATATCCCAACTCTTCTTTAGATAGAATTTCTTTTACTTGATTTATATACTTTATAACAGCAGCTCTATTTTTTTCTATAAGAGCTTTAGACTCTTCTCTAGTTATAATTTCTCTAGAGTGTCCTAATACTATCTTGTCGTATTCCATTTTTTCAAGTTTATCTAATGATTTTAACTGTTTTGCAACGTCGAATGTAAATAGAAAGTCAAATTTATCTAGCATTTCCTCTCCAACAAGTAAATCCCCTATGAAAAATACTCCATCTGATGTTAAAAATCCCATACTTCCTTCAGTATGACCTTTTAAATCCACTACTCTTATCTCGTTTTCACTAAGAGTTCTTCCATCATCCTCTATACACTCACCTGTATTTAAGTCAAATATTCCCTCTGTTATTACCTTATCTACAGTAGTTATATCTCTTTCCTTCATCTTAGATGCGTTAATCATTATCTCACAGCTATTTCCACCTACTATGTATGTAGGGAAAAGTATTGGATTTTCTATGTAAAGGCTTCCATAAGCTGATGATACGTTGATTACAGATGGTTTTTGCTCTTTAATTTGCCCACATCCACCATAATGGTCATCATGCTCATGTGTGTTTAGTATATATTTCAATTCAAAACCTGCATCCTCTATCTTTTTTAATATCCTTTTAGGTCTAGCACCTGCAAGACCTGGATCTATTATTACAGCGTTATTTCCGTATGTATATACACCAGTATTTGTTCCACCTTTTATAAAGTATGTGTTTTTTGCTATATTTTTCATTTCTATCACTCTTCTTTGTTATCTTATTTTTTTGCCTACAGACACTATCTTTTTAATTTTTCTAAGCACTTTTTCTCCTTTATCAAAGTCCTGAGAAATTTTTATTTTCATATTATATGATGTATCTGTAAAGAATAATGAGTCTATAAAGTACTCCACTATTCCTCTATCTCTAAAATCTATGTCTATCATTCCTTTTGAATATATCTGAGAATCCAATATCATTATCTGGTCTAGGTAAGAAAGTCTTTCTTCTTTAGATAGTCTTTCTCCACTATCTGGGATGAATTTCTCACAGTACTCTATTCTATACTCTACAACGTCCTCGTTTATCTCAAATCCGTATCTAGCTTTCATAAGATCTCTGTAATCTCTATTCTTTTCTTTTATAGAGTCTAGGTTTAAATTGTAGTCGCTTTTGTACCAGTGACCAAATATTCTACAGTTTAATGGTCTAACTTCATATATTGCACATCTTTTGTTTTCATCAAGGAATGGACATGGTTTCTTTTCTTTGTATTCCATAAAGTAGTAGTCCAAAACCTTGTCGATGTATTTGTTGTATATTTCAGGTCTTTCTTTTAGATATTTGTATATATTTAAAAACTCAGTTAAGTTTATTCCAACGGATTCCATGCAGCATTTTGCACAACCTTCACATTTTCCTGAAGGTACTGTATCGTATATTTTATTTAATTTTTCAAATATGCCATTTTTTTCAGCATAAGCTATAGATTTTTCTATTTCATCTCTTTTTATACTAGCCATCTCAATACCCCTTTGTAATGTTTGATTCTTTTATTTTAACATATATTAGCCTAATTTACATATATTCCATCAATTATGCATATTTCAATTTATATTGCTTGATTAGGAGCTTTTTCGTATAATTATATTATTAATGATAAAAATTTTTATAAATTTAGAAATACTGATAGGAGGACATTATGAACAGATATACAAAATATATAAATATGATGGGAAGTTATTATACAAAAGACTTCGAAAAGGAAAAGAAAAATATCGTTAAAGTTAGAGAAGTTAAGGAAGAAACAGTTAGAAAATTCTTCTTACAGGGAGATTGTGAAGTTTTAGTAGTGTTTGAAGATACTGGAAAAGAAATACTAATAGATGACTTCTCTCCAGAAGAAGAAATAAAAAAATATTTAGGACCTAAATTCCTTAAAAAGAGATAGGTGATTCGATGATTTATAATATCGGAAATTTAAAGCTCGATTCTGATTTTGAGTTTAGAGTTATTAGAGAGTCTGATGAGGATATTGATATTTTTGTAGATATTAACTACAGAAGTGTTGATATAGACGCATCTGACAGTAGGATGTTTAGCTCTCGTATCCAGTTTCCATTTGTTAGAGCGATTATTTTGAGAATAGACAAAGAAGGATACGATATGACAGTACATATGCTTAGAGATATTGATTTACTGTCTGCATTTGCTAATTTTGAGATAGATTTTTCTCACTCTACAATCTCGATAAAGAACGAGTACGAAAAAGTTGTTATTGATAGGATATTCGACAGATTATAAAAACAAAAAATGACCCGATTTAAACCATCGGGCCATTTTTTGTTTTTAGCTTTGTTTTGTTTTTAGTCTTTACATTCTTAATACATTTCGTACTATACTATTTTACCATTAGTCGATAGTATATTTCAATAATTTTCTTTTGATTATTATATAAAGCTCTATAGAAATTCTATAGAGCTTTAATATTTTTGTATAATCTCTTATTAAAATAAAATATTATTTAAATATATTTGAAGTAACTGCTGCTTCTCCACCTATAACATAGTAATTTTTATATTTATTGTTTTCCATATATTTTCTAGTGTTATCGTGAAGTCTGTTTGGTATTGTAAGTACAACTGGAGTGTTTTTCTGTGATGCATAGTAGCTTACAGATAATGAGTCAGCAAATGCTTCTCCACTAGCCATAAATATTCCATCTGTATTTGCAAAGAATTTTTCTGCTATTTTTGCAGATGTTTCATATCTATTAGCTCCAGATATTCTATCTACTTTTTTGAATAGTTTTTCTACTTCTTTTCCAACAGCCTTATCTCCACCTACGATTATAGCTTCTTTTATATTGTTTTTAGCTAAGAAGTCTTTAACTTCTTTTGAAACATTGTTTCCATTTGCTAGAAGTACTAGTATTCCTTCTTTTGAAGCATATGGTGCTATTGATACAGCATCTGGATAGTTTCTTCCGTCAGCTATTATAACTTTTCCTTTGTTTCCAAGTGTAGATATAGTTTTGTTAGCAACTTTTACAGCAGTATCAAATCTATCTTTTCCTGCAAGTTCTGATACAGTTGCTGAGTGAGATTTAGCAAATTCTTTTACTTTGTTTTTGTTAGACGCTGATATAGATCCTCCACCAACTAATACTATTTCTTTAGCGTTTAATCTATCTACTTCAGCTAATACTTTGTCTATTGTTTTATCATTTACTAATAGTATTGGACCATTTCCATTAGCAGTTAAAGAAGCTGCACTTAATGCATCTGGGAATTTTTCTCCAGATACTAAGTATGCTTTTTCTGATTTAGAGAATGCTTTTTTACTTACTTCTAGAGAAGTTTCGTATCTAGTTTCACCCTCTATTCTTTCAGCAACGTTAACTTTCATACCTGGTCTTTTTAGGTAATCTGTATGTTTAGCTGAATAAGCATCCATTAAGTTCATTATTTTGTCCATTTCGTGTTTTTTAGATGGTTCATCACACCAAACAGCCTGCATACTTGCTATTGTAGGAACACCTAAGCTATCTCCTGCAACTTTGTTGTAGTCAAATTTTTCTATATTTGCCATTGCATCTTCGTATTTGTATGGAAGTTTGTTGTCTTCTGTTTTGTAGCTTCCTAATACCCAGTACCATCCATCATTTAAGTTTACTATCTGATGTCCTTTGTCGTATAGGTATGCTGCTGGAGCTGTGTAGAATTCCCACCATCCAGCTGTCCAATAAGATATGATTATATCTTTATCAAATTTTCCATATTCATCTTTTTTGTTGTAGTATATACCGTCGTTGAAGCACATTGGTTTCATTCCAGCATCTTTTATTATTTTTGATAAATCGTTTACATAAGTTACAAATTTAGGGTACATTCCTTCACCCTGAAGTCTACTCCATCCGTTGTAGTATCCTTCTTCAGATGAATCTATATCATTTGCATATTCATCACAACCGAAGTTGAATATTTTGCTTCCTTTTTTAGCAAAGTATGTTGCATATTTCTTTACTAATTCTTTGTTGAATTCTATTGCTTCTTTATTGTTTAAGTCTATTGTTCTTGTTGATTTTTTACCGTTATGGCTATACTGTGGATTCTTTATTCCTAAAGCTTCCATAGCATTTAATATACCGTCCATATGACCTGGAGAGTTTATTACTGGTATTATTCCCATACCTAATCTTTTCGCTACGGCTAATATTTCATCCATTTCTTTTTCTGTTAGGTAATCTCCATTAGGGTCTTTGTAGTATATATCATTTCCTTTAGTTATTGCTTTTTTAACGTCTTCACTTTTGTATGTTTTACCATTTACTTTTATGTCCATATTATCTAGTGCAAAACGAAGTCCATCATTTCCTAGTATTAACTGAACATCTGTGTATCCATTTCTATGTGCTTTCTCTATTATCTCTATTAACTGATCTTTTGAGAAATATTTTCTACCTGCATCTATTGAGAATATAGCAGATTTTTTCTTTTTGCTTGTAGCTACTTTTAAGTTTGCAGTAGCTTTTGTTATTTCGTTTGCCATAGCATCTACTTTTGCCTGGTCTGATAATTTTTCACCATATGTTACAGATGCTATTGCTCTATTTAGATTGTATGCTGTTTCTTCTGTGTATTTAGCTAAGTCTTTTGGTGCTTTTTTTATTGCATCTTCAACTTTAGCATAGTTAGCTTTTGGATATATGTAATCTTTGTTCTGATTAGCAAATAATTCCATTAAACCTTTTACTATTTCTGGTTTGTATTCTTTCTGTGGTTCATCACACCAAGTACAAGCCATACTTCCAACTATTGGAAGTGGTTTTTCATTGTCTGCTGTTCCAACTACTCTGTCAAATTTGAATTTTTTCATACTGTCTGTAGCCATTGCAGAACCATACCACCAACCTTCTCCGTTACGTCCAACAACATAGTACCAGTTGTCGTTTGTGTTTAGTATTTTAAATCCTTTTTCTATTAAGTATTTAGCTGGAGCTGGAGAGTATCTATCAAATCCTGGAGTCCAGTATGCAACAGTTATATCTGTATCTACTGTTCCATTTTTTTCGTCCTGGTTGTAGTATATACCATCGTTGAAACATATTGGTTTCATATTGTTTTCTTTTACCATTGCAGACATATCATTGATATAGTCTATGAAGTCATCGTATAGTTTTTCTTCCTGAAGAACTAAGAATCCTGATTTTTTACTTGGTCCATGATATGTTGCATCATTTGCATATTCATCAGCACCAAAGTTGAAGTATTCTACTTTTCCGTTGAAGTATTTTGCATATTTTTCAACTAATTCTTTTGTAAATTCAACTGCTTTTGCGTTGTTTAAGTCTAGAGTAGTTTTAGAAACTGTTCCCTGATAGTTGAATTTTGGATTTTCTATTCCTAGAGCTTCCATTGTATTTAATATTGCATCCATGTGTCCTGGGCTGCTTATAACTGGAATTATTTTAACGTTTTTTGATTTAGCATGTGCTAATATAGCTTCCATGTCTTTCTGAGTTAAAACTGTTCCATTTGGATCATCGTAATATTTTTTTGTTCCGTTTTTTATAGCTTCTTTGACATCATCGCTCGCATACGTTTTCCCATTTGCCGTAATTGTCATGTCATCTAATACTAATCTTAGTCCGTCATTACCAAATAATAACTGAACGTGTGTGTATCCTGTTTTGTTTGCAGTATCGATTATTTCTTTAATCTGATTTACTGAGAAAAACTTTCTACCTGCATCTATTGAGTATACACTCATTTTTGTGCTTATTCTTGCATCTGTTGTTTTTGTTTCAGCAGCTGAAACTGTAGCCATTCCTGCTGATAATGGTGTTACCATTGTCATACAAGCAACTAAAAGAGATGCAATTGCTTTTTTAAATTTGCCCATAAGTTCCTCCTACAAATTTATTAAATTTTAATTTTTTTGGTACATACTCATAATTTTTATATACTTGAAATTTTTATAAATATTTAATATGTTTTATATGGTATATACCAATATTTTGTACTTATATTTTATTAATTTTTATTTAACTTGTAAATAGTTTTTTTATTATTTTACTAACTAAATTTTCTTTAAGTGTAATTTTATATTTTTGATATAATAAGAAAAAAAGTCGAGAAATAATTTTTTTAATATAATTTCTCGACTTTAATTTATTTTTTATTTAATTAATGGAATTGTTCTTAATATTAAATACTTAATTGTTTATAGCTTCTTTTATCATTTCAACTACATTTTCTGTAACGGCATTTACACCACCTATTATAGTTGCTTTTTCTATTTTGGCATTTTCTGTATATAATTTTACAGATTCTGGTAAATTATTTTTCTTAACTAAAAGTACTGGTGCATGTTTTTTAGCTGCATAGTTTCCAGCTATTAACGCGTCTGGGAAGTCTTCTCCTGTTGCATATATAGCTAATTTAGTTGTTGGATATATTTCATTAGCTATTTTTGAAGCTGTTTCATATCTATCTTTTCCACCGATTCTTCTTACTGATTCAGCTCCATCATAGACATTAGCATCTTCTTTACTTCCTTTTACTATTTCAAATCCATTATTTATTTCTTTTTCAACTTCTTTAGAAACTGCTTTATCAAGACCTGCTATTTTAACATTTTTAACGTCATATTCAGCTAAAGCTTTTTTAGTTTCTTCTGGTATAGAATCTTTTTTAGTTAAAAGTATTGGAGCATTATCTCTAACTGCCATTGATGTCATTGCTAATGCATCTGGGAAGTTTTCTCCAGAAGCTAATTCTACAACTTCTTTGTTTCCTTTTTCTCTTATTTTATCTGCTATTTTTCTAGCTGTTTCATATCTATCTTTTCCAGCAAATCTTACAACTTCATAACCTTTATTTTTAAGTTCATCAACTACTTTTTTAGAAACTGCTTCATATCCTCCACTTATGTAGATTTTTTTAGCTCCTAATCTTTCTATTTCTTTTAAAGTATTTGTTGCTAATTTATCTTTATTTGTTAATAAAGATGAAGCATTTTCCTGAGCAGCAAGAGGATTTGCTGCTAAAACATCTGTAAATCTATCTGCATTTGCTAATACAACAACATTTGTTCCACTTGGATATAACTCTTTACTTGATTCAACTGCTGTTTCTATTCTATTAGCTCCTTCTAATCTATTTACTTCCACTTCTGGTTTTTCTGGTTTACTTGGTGGTACTACTATTCCTCCACCATTGTTGTTATCTGTATTAGGACGAACTAAATAGTCTTTATGTTTTTCTGAGAATCTATCCATTAACTGCATTATTCTATCCATGTCATGTGCTTTAGATGGATCATCACACCAAACAGCCTGCATACTTCCTATTGTAGGAACACCTGTATTATCTCCCGCAACATCATTGAATCCTTTATTTTCTATATTGGCTATAGCATTTTCAAAGTCATATGGAAGTGGTTCATCTTTAAAACTTCCTAATACCCAATACCAAGCGTCATTTAAGTTTAGTATCTGATGTCCTTTTTCATATAAGTATGATGCTGGTGCTGTGTAGAATTCCCACCATCCTGCTGTCCAATAAGATATTATTATATCTTCATCAAATTTTCCATATTCATCTTTTTTATTATAGTAGATACCATCATTGAAGCACATTGGTTTCATTCCAGCATCTTTTATAATTTTAGATAAATCATTTACATAGTCTACAAATTTAGGATACATTCCTTCACCCTGAAGTCTACTCCATCCATTGTAGTATCCTTCAGCAGATGAATCTATATCATTTGCATATTCGTCGCAACCGAAGTTGAATATTTTACTTCCATTTTTAGCAAAGTAAGTAGCATATTTTTTAACTAATTCTTTATTGAATGCTAATGCTTCTTCATTGTTTAAGTCTATTGTTCTTGTTGATTTTTTACCACCATGAGTATACTGAGGATTCTGTATTCCTAATGCTTCCATAGCATTTAATATACCGTCCATATGACCTGGTGAATTTATAACAGGTATTATTCCTATACCTAATCTTTTAGCATATGCTAATATTTTATCCATTTCAGTTTCTGTTAGATAATCACCATTTGGATCTTTGTAATATATATCATTTCCTTTTGTAATAGCTTTTTTAACATCTTCACTTTTATATGTTTTACCATTAGCTTTTATAGTCATATCATCTAAAGCAAAACGTAAACCGTCATTACCTACTATTAACTGAACATCTGTATATCCATTTCTGTAAGCTTTATCTATTATCTGTATTATCTGGTCTTTTGAGAAATATTTTCTACCAGCATCTATAGAGAATATAGCTTTTTTATCTTTTTTAGTTGTTGCTACTTTAAGTTCTGATATTTCTTTTATTATAGCATCTGCCATTGCATCTACTTTAGCCTGATTTTCAACTTTTTCTCCGTATACAACTGCTTCAAAAGCTTTCTTTAATTCATGAACACTTTCTTCTGTATATTTAGATAAATCAGAAGGTATCTGTGCTATAGCTTCTTCTACTTTTGTATAGTCAGCTACTTTGTATATATAGTCTGGATTCTGCTGCGCAAATAGTTCCATTAAACCTTTTACCACTTCTGGTTTATATGTTTCACTAGGAGTATCACACCAAGTACAAGCCATAGCTCCTACTATAGATATTTCTTTGTCATTAGCAGTTGGTACATGAGTAAATTTATTTTCTTTCATACCTTTTGTTGCCATATCAGTCCCATACCACCAACCAGATTTGTTTCCATCACGACCAACTACATAATACCACTGATCATTAGTATTTAATATATTAAAACCTTTTTTTCTTAGGAATTTAGCTGAAGCTTGTTCATAATGATTAATACCTGTTATCCAGTAAGCAACTATTATATCTGTATCTATTGTTCCATTTGACTCATCTTCTTTATAATATATACCATCATTGAAACATATAGGTTTCATATTATTTTCTTTTATTGTTGCTGATAAAGAATTTATATAACTTACAAATTCATCATATAAGCCAAGCTCCTGTAAAACTAAAAATCCTGATTTTTTTTCAGGTAAAGCTGTATTATTAAGCGTTGAATCATTTGCGTATTCATCTGCACCAAAGTTAAAGTATTCTACTTTTCCATTGAAGAATTTAGCATACTTTTCAACTAAAACCTTAGTAAAATTAACTGCTTTTTCATTGGCTAAATCTATAGTTGTTTTAGAAACATACCCCTTATAATCAAATTTAGAATTTTCTATTCCTAAAGTTTCCATAGCATTTAATATAGCATCCATATGCCCTGGACTACTTATTACTGGAATTATTCCTATATTTTTTGTTTTAGCATAAGCTAATATATCTTCTATATCACTCTGTGTTAAAACTGTTCCATTTAGATCATCATAATATGTTTTTGTTCCATTTTTTATTGCTTCTTTAACTTCATCACTAGCATACGTTTGCCCATTCGCCATAATTGTCATATCATCTAGTAATAATCTTAAACCATCATTACCAAATAATATCTGTACATGAGTATACCCTGTTTTTTCTGCTGTGTCTATTATTTCTTTAAGCTGTTCTACTGAGAAAAATTTTCTACCAGCATCAATAGAATAGACACTCATTTTTGTTTTTAAATTTGTTTGTTTTGTTTCAGCTGCTGAAACATTTGACATTCCTGCTGATAATGGTGTAACCATTGTCATGCAAGCAACTAAAAATGTTGCAATTGCTTTTTTAAACTTGCCCATAATTTCCTCCTATAACAATTCTTTTTAAAACTGGTATCTTCCTAATCAAAACGTATTTATGTTTCATAAGGTATATACCAATAATCACTTTCTTATATTTTATATTATTTTTTTTTTTTGTAAATATTTTTTTATATTATTTTTAACTAATTTTGAATTTTTATTTATTCTAATGAAATCAAATAAATTAAAAATATTTTTTACTACATTTCAGATTCAAAAAATAAAAAAGCTAAGAAGTTAATCTATTTTTAATAACTTCTTAGCTTTTTACAATACAGATTATCATGTATCTTTTTCTTTATATTTTCTATTTATTTATCGCCGCTTTTATTAAATCAAACACTTTATCACTGACAGCATTTACACCACCAATTACAGTTACTTTTCTAATTTCTGATTTTTCTGTATAATCTCTTACAACTTTTGGTAGAGTATCTCTCTTAACAAGTAGTACTGGAGCATTTTTTCTTCCTGCATAATTTCCTGCTATCAACGCATCTGGGAAGTTTTCTCCTGTTGCATATACTCCAAGTCTTGACATTGGGCAAGAATTTGCAGCTATTATTGTTGATGTTTCGTATCTATCTTTTCCACCAAATCTATTTATTGATTTCGCTCCATCATAAACATTTGAATCATCCTTTTTATTTTTATCTATACTAAATCCTTTGTCTATCTGTTTTTCAACTTCTTTTGATACAGCTTGGTCTAATCCACCAATTTTTATATTTTCTATATCCCATTCTGCTAGTGCCTGTTTTGTGTATTTAGGGATAGAATCTTTTTTAGTTAGTAGTATTGGTGCGTGATCTTTAACTGCTAGAGGTGTCATACATAACGCATCTGGGAAATCTTCTCCTGAAGCAAGTTCTGCTGCATTTGTATTTCCTTTTTCTCTTATTTTTATTGCTATTTTTCTAGCTGTGTCGTATCTGTCTACACCGTCAAATCTGAATATTTCATATCCTTTTGCTGCTAGTTCGTCTACAACTTTTTTAGATACTGCATCATATCCGCCACTTATGTAGATTTTTTTAGCACCTAGTCTTTCTATTTCTTTTAGTGTTTTTTCTGGTATTTCGTATTTATATGTTAGTAGAGCTGATGCTTTTTCCTGTATTGCAAATGGATCTGCAGTTAGTACGTCTGTGTATCTTTCTGCATTTGCAAGTACTACGGCATTTGTTCCATTTGGATATAGGTCTTCACTTGTTTCTACTGATGTTTCAATTCTGTCGTTACCTTCTATTCTGTCTGGATCTGTTGGTGGTGTTACTATTGTTCCACCTCCGCCACCACCAGTGCTTTTAGCTTTTACTGTTACTTTTATAGTTTTTTCAGTTGTAGCACCCACTGAATCTGTAACTGAATATGTTACTTTGTATTCCCCTGGTTTGCTTATATCTACTGTGTTTTCTTTTATGTTGTTTTGAGTTAGAGTTATTTTTCCATCTTCTGCATCTGTAGCTGTTACATCTTTTAGAGGATCGAAGTTATCTCCAACATATATTTCTTTATCTGATGCATTTATTACTGGTAAATTGTTTGTTGGTAGTTCTTTTACATATGTTAGTACATTTTTTGTCTTTTGACTCTGTCCTATTTTCAAATCTGGATTCATATATTTGCTTGGTATGAAGTATCTTCCTAGTGTAGCCTTTAGAGCTTCTGCTTCTCCACCAGCTGCTTCTGAGTATTCTACTAGTTTTGTTCCTTCTGTTTTTTCGTCTTCTATATTTTCTTCAGCACTTGTTATACTTATAGGATTTGTTCCATTTATTTTATTTAATTTATTTGTAACATTTATAAATGTTCCTGTATTTAAATATACATCATCTTCCTTATTTATTTCTGTATCTCCCGAAATTTCTAATAATCCACCTGCTCCTCTTTCAATATAAACCCCTTTACTATACCCTAAACCTTCTTGTTTTGATGTAATACTATTATCCTTAATATTTGTTTTTCCTTTTAATTCTAAACATCCCGCATTTATATAAATACCTCCACCTTGATAACTAGCTTCATTAGCAAATATATTGCAATTTTCTAATATTACCCTTCCTTTTTTAGATATGTCTACAAATACTCCTCCACCATATCCAAAATTGTATTTTTCTGTTTTTGCATTTGGAGATACTTTATTATTATTTATTGATGTATTCTTTAAAGTTATTTCACTATCTCCATATACTCTTATTCCTCCACCAGCTTGATTTGTTGCTTCGCCTGCTTGATTTTCTTTTATGCTACTATCTTCTATTGTTATATTACTATTTTCAAAATAAGCTCCTGCTCCACCTTGTAGATTATTTCCATCTGTTGTATTTTTTGATATTGTTGCATTTTTTATAGTACCATTACTATTTTTTGTGTAAATTCCTCCACCATAAGTCTGTATCATTCTCCATTCATTCCCAAATTCACTAGAACCGTTATTAGCAATTTCTACATTTCCATTTTCCCCTATTTTTAAATTTGTATCTTCAGCGTATATTCCTCCTCCATAACAAGTTCTACCATTATAAGGAATTTTATTTTTAATTATTTTCCCATTATTTATCTCTAATTTAGATTCATTTTTTGCATAGATTCCAGCACCATTCATTGCTTCATTATCAGAAATTTCACCAGAATTCATTATAAAAGTACTCCCTTCTCCTTCTACAAAAACACCACTTCCACACATACAACAATCTTCACCTTTAGGTACAATTCCATTTTCTTTAATCATACCACCATTCATAGTAAAGTTAGCACCCTCTCTAACTTGAATTGATGCTCCTTCAGCATAGTTAGCTCCTAAATTATAGTTTCCACTTACTTCTCCGCCTTCCATAGTAAGTGTAGCATTCTCTCCTTTAACCACAACAGCCGCTAGTTCAACATTTCTACTTGCCTTATTTACTGTGTACCCAGAAATTTTTGCACCATCATTTATTACCATATTACCATTACAAAGAATCAACCCTAAATTACCTTGACTATTGTTATTATATCCATCACTTGTATGAACTGTTAATTTACAATTTATAGTTAAATTTCCACCTTCATTTACTTTTACAAAATTCGCATATGTAAGCATTCCTTCATTTTCATAATTAGGTGCTTCTATAATCAAATCTCCATCTATAGTCAAATTTCCATCTTTTTCTACTACAAACTCTCCTTTGTCAGGCATATTTGAAGTTCTTTGTATAATTGTATTATTTTGAGCTACTATTGTAATGTTTTTATTAGATTTTATAATTATAGCTTCATCTGAACTATTTTTATTTATGATTCCATTACTACCATCTAAAATAATTTTAGTTTCAACATTATCACTTGCATTTTCAATATTACTTTTTAAATCATTCCAGTTAGATACTGTTACTTCTTTTACATTATTGTTTTGATTTTTATTTCCATTATTTTGTTCTTCTTTATATTTACTGTTATCAATTTCATCATATGTTGTTAATTCTTGGCGTAAATTAGTTTGTTCTACACTTGTATTATTCTTTTCTATTTCTTCACCATTTAATGCCATTGATTCTTGACTTACCGTAACAATCATAGCTGTTGCTGCTAAAAATGATATTAATTTTTTATTCATATTCCACATCTCCTTTACCTACACATTTAAATACGAATATTCCACAAATTTGCTCAAGTTTAAAATTTATTTTTCCTTAAGCTATTTTTTAACCATCTCCCTTAATTAAATTTAATTAATATTCTCATACATAATGTTATCAAAAAAAAAAAAAAAAACAATGCTTTTTCTTAATTTTATTAATTAACAAAGGATATTTATTTGTAACTTTAAAGTAGATATTTCAATTATTCATTCACAAGCCTTAAAAAGAATACTCTATTAATTGTTTTAACGTTCCACTAGATACGAATATTAAATTTATTTTTATTTTTAATATTCTTTTTTAAACTTCTAATTAACCTCACATTATATTCAAATTAGTATTATTTTATTATTAAGAAAAATTTATAAGCTTAATTAAGTAAATAGACAAAAAAATAGACTAACTAATCTAGTAACATTTACTAGAATTAATTAGTCTATCTTATAATTTTATTAAATTTTTATTATTTTATTAGAATTTTTCTACTTCTGGGTAATCTTTACCTAAAGTATCAACTGTAACACATTTCATAACCTGTGGAGTAGTTGGTTTATCTCCCCAACCAGTCTTAGTAGTTGCTATCTCATCAACAACATCCATACCTTCTATTACTCTACCAAATGAAGCATACTGTCCATCTAGGTGTGGAGAGTTTTTGTGCATTATGAAGAACTGAGATCCAGCTGAGTTAGGATCCATTGTTCTAGCCATTGAAAGTACTCCTCTTTCGTGTTTTAAGTTGTTAGTGAATCCATTTCCTGTGAATTCTCCTCTTATTGAGTATCCTGGTCCACCCATTCCTGTTCCATCTGGGCATCCACCCTGTATCATGAAGCCTTCTATTACTCTGTGGAATCCTATTCCATTGTAGTATCCTTTGTTTATTAAGCTTATGAAGTTGTTAACTGTGTTTGGAGCTATGTGTGGGTAAAGTTCTGCTTTTATTATTCCACCATTTTCCATTTCTATTGTTACTATTGGATTGTTCATTTCTATAGCCATTTAAATATCCTCACTTTCTTTATTCTCAGTATATTATACCAAAATATATACCCGTATAATATACTATTTTAACCGATATTATTTAAATTCTTTAACTAATTCCTGTCCTATTTCATATCCATCAGCAAATATTTTTCTACAGAAGTCCATGTTAAGATTTAGTGTAGCACCTGGTTCAAATTTCTGTTTAGGTCTAGCAACTACAAATTTATCTGCACCAAATTCTTCGATTAATTCTTCTGGCACTTCATAGTCGTTCTGAGTAGATATTATTACTATTTTATCTGGGTTTACTTCAAGTACTGGCTCAACTATAAGGCTTCTGCACATTCCACCGTCTAAGCATTCCCCTTCGTAAGCACCTTCTGCTACATCCTCGATAAATCCTTCTTTGAACCCTTTCTGTTTTATAGGATTAAATGGAAGAAGTGAGCTGTATTTTATACATTCTAGACATTCATTCTTATCTAGTTTTGAAGTTTCAACTATTTTTTCTTCTATACATTTGTCGTGAACTTCTACATAATTTACATATAGAGGTATTTCTGCTCTGCAATCTTCTTCAAGCATGTATAATCCTTTTATTAGGTTGTCGTTATTTACTTTGTTATCCACTATTTGTATACTTGTACCGCCAAGATTTTCTTCAACGTTGTTCCATATATATGCTAATTTTTCCATATTTCCAGTGGCTAGAAAGTATCCATTTATTGCACCTATTGAAGTACCAGAAATTGCTGCATATTCTTTTATTCCATTTTCGTAAAGAGCTTTTACAACACCCGCTTCATAGGCACCTTTTGCACCTCCACCTTCCATACATAGAGCTATTTTCATTTTCCCATCTCTCTTTCATATTTTCATTTTACTATAAAATAAATTTAATAGTTTATAGAATATTATACCCTATATTTCATAGAATTTCACAAAAGTTTTGTAAGTATTGTAGAAATCCTCGCTGCATCCTAGTTCTCTTATAGAGTGCATTGATAGTATAGGCGCGCCTATGTCAACAGATGGTATGTCTATATGTGTAGAAGATATTGGACCTATTGTGCTTCCACCTCTTTGGTCGGATTTATTTACAAATTCTTGATATTCTACTCCACACGCTCTACAAATTTCTTTGTAGACAGAGATTGAATATCCATCGCTTGTGTATGCCTGTCCAGCGTGAACTTTTATTACAGGACCTTTTCCCATAACTGGTCTGTTTGTAGGATCTGCCATGCTGTTTACATTTGGATGTACAGCGTGTGCTAAGTCTGAAGATATTATGAATGAGTTTTCTATTGCTTCAAAGAACTGCTGTCTGTCTTTACCAAGAGAGATGCATATTCTTTCTAGTATGTTTAGAAGCATGTTTGAGTCGGCTCCCTGTTTTGTAGAGCTTCCTACTTCTTCATTGTCAAATCCTACTGCTATGCTTATTCCTGATTTTGAATTTGAGTCTAGTAGTGCTTCAACAGATGAGTAGTACATTGAAAGGTTGTCTAATCTTCCTGTAGATATGAATTCTCCATTAGCTCCTGTGAAGCATCCTTTTTCGTACTCGTATAGGAATATGTCGAAATCTATTATTTCTTCTACTTCTACATCCAGTTCAGATGCTAGAAGTTTTACCATGTAGTTTTCTTTTTCTAGCTGCTCATTTATTAATCCAACAAGAGGAAGCATATCAGTCTGTTTGTTGTATTTATATCCGTCATTTATGCTTCTATTCATGTGTATTGCAAGGTTTGGTATTATGCAAACTGGTTTGTTTATGTTTACAATTTTTTCTACTGGCTTAAATGGATTTTCTCCTCTTAAAAATACTCTCCCTGCCATAGCAAGTGGTCTATCAAGCCAAGTGCTTAAAATCATTCCACCGTATCCTTCTGTGTTTAGCTTTAGATATGCGCCACAGCTTTCTATTTCAGCATTAGGTTTAATTCTAAATCCTGGTGAATCTGTATGTGATCCTATTATTCTAAATCCTTCTTTTTCAACTTTATCAGAGTTTACTTTAAATGCTACTAATGCCGAAGAATTTTTTGTTGTGTAGTATTTTTTGCCCACTTCTAGTTTCCAATTTTCTTTTGGATTTAATTTTTCAAATCCGTTTTTTTCAAGCATTTCTGCAGATACTTCAACTGCATTAAACTGTGTTGGACTTTCGTATATGAAATCTAACATATTTTCTGCAAATTTTTTCATTTATTTCACATCCCAATTTTTATTTTTAGTTTGTTTTATTCTTTTGATTAGTTTTTTATTCTTTCACTAAGTCTAGTGTAGTGTATTCTTTGTTTATTTTTTTGATTCCCTGATTTTCAAATGCTATTGTTACATCACTTCCAGCCATTGCAACTACTGTTCCAACGCCGAATTTTGGATGATATACTTTTGATCCTAGTTTAATATCCTCAGGTTCTGCCATTTTATTTTCATTTTTATTTGTTGCATTCATTTTTTTAGCAACTTCTTCTCTGTTCATGCTATTCATGTATTTTTTAGTGTACTTGTCTAATATGTTGTAGCTGCTCTTAGTGTATGTTAGCTCTCTTTTGCCCATGTATAGTTTCTCTATACACTCATCTGGAAGCTCCTCTATAAATCTAGACTGTATAGCATGGTTTGTTTTTCCGTAAAGAGTTCTTTTTTCAGTCATTGTAAGGTATAGTTCTTCCCTAGCTCTTGTAATTCCGACATAGCAAAGTCTTCTTTCTTCCTCTATATCTGAGTCTTTCATAGATTTTATTGCTCTAGAAATTGGGAATAATCCTTCTTCCATTCCTGTTATGAATACAACTGGGAATTCTAAACCTTTAGATGTATGCATTGTCATTAGAGATACTCTATTTGGCTCTTCATCTTCAGTCGTTTCTGATGTAAGTGCCACACTCGTTAGGAATGTTTCTAACGATTTATCTTCAAGATTTTCATCATCGCTATTTTCAAATTCAAGTGCAATAGATATAAACTCGTTTAAGTTGTCTATTCTATCCTGAGCTTCTTCATATTTACCATTCATGCTATTCTGATTTTTCTTCATTTCTTCTTCTAGCTCGTATATGTATCCTGTGCTGTCTAGTACTTTTTCTATCAATTTGCTTACAGGATATACTTCTTTTATTGCTCTAAGAGTTCCTACTAAATCTACAAAGCCATTTATCTGTTTTTTAGCTTTTGTTGATATTTCTGAGTTTGAGTCTATGTCTAAAAGTACAGAGTACATACTTTCCTGTTTTAGGCTCGCTCTGTCCTCTATTTTTTCTATTGTTCTAAGTCCTATTCCCCTTCTTGGAACGTTGATTATTCTTTTTAGAGATATGTCGTCCTGAGGGTTTGCAATTATTCTAAGGTATGCAATTAAGTCTTTTATTTCTTTTCTTTCATAGAATTTTGTTCCTCCATATATATTGTAAGGAACTCCGGCTCTGTTAAGTGCATCTTCTATAGGTCTAGCCTGTGCATTTGCTCTGTAAAGTACTGCACAATCGCTGTATTTTCTTCCTTCGCCCTGCACTTTATCTATTATCGTTTCGGCTATAAATCTTCCTTCTTCTAATTCATTTTCTGCTAGTTCTATTTTTATTTTTTCGCCTTCAGTTTTTTCACTCCAAAGTTTTTTTCTTTTTCTTTCTATGTTGTTTGAGATTACGTGGTTGGCTGCATCAAGTATTACCTGAGTTGATCTGTAGTTCTGTTCTAATTTAACTACAAAAACATCATCGTAATCCTTTTCAAATTCAAGTATGTTTCTGATGTCGGCACCTCTCCATCCGTATATACTCTGGTCGTCGTCACCTACGACACATATATTTTTGTGCCCCATTGCTAATTGTTTTATAAATTCGTACTGAGCCATACTTGTATCCTGATACTCGTCGACCATTATGTATCTAAATCTGCTTCTGTAGTAGTCTAGTACTTCTGGATTTTTCTTGAATAGTTCTACAGTTTTTATTATTAAATCGTCAAAGTCAAGTGCACTGTTTCTTTTTAATCTGTCCTGATATAGAGAGTATATGTCCGCAATTTTAGACATTCTTGGGTCTCCAGCGCAGTCGTCTTTGTACTGTTTTGGAGATTTTAATTTATCTTTTGCACCTGATATATAGCTTATTACTGTTTTAGGTTCAAATGCCTTGTCACTTATGTTTAATTCTTTTAAACAGTCTTTTATTAGCGTTACCTGGTCAGCAGCATCGTAAATTACGAAACTTCTGTTGTATCCTATTTTGTTTATGTCTTTTCTAAGTATCCTTACGCAACAAGAGTGGAATGTGCTAATCCACATATCTTTTGTGTCTGATTCTACAGTTTCTTCTACTCTTTCTCGCATTTCATTTGCCGCTTTGTTGGTAAATGTTATTGCAAGTATGTTTGCTGGCTGTACACCTTTGTCTATTAGATGTGCTATTCTAGTTGTAAGCACTCTCGTTTTTCCCGAACCAGCTCCTGCAAGTATAAGAACAGGTCCCTCAGTTCTCTCAACCGCCCGTCTTTGAGACGGATTTAATGTATCTAAATTCATTATCGTGTTCTCCTTTTGTTCGATTATAATATATATTTTAAGCTATTATAAGAATTTTTACAATGTGAACAAAAAAGGAGCCGTTGCATTAATTTTGCCTCAGCTCCTTAATATTTTTATTTGTACTGTGCGAATTTTGTTTTTATTATTTCTAAGTTTGTTTCATTATTATTAGTTTTATTGTTTTTTAGTTCGTTGTAGATTTTTATTATCCAAGGTGTTTTTAATCCAGCGTTTTTTATCATTTTTTCATCTATGAATACATCGTCTGGATTTCCTTCTTTTATTATTTCTCCCTTGTTCATTACGTATACATAGTCACATATTTCGTATATCAAATCCATGTCGTGGCTAGATATTACTACTTTTGTGCCATTTTTTTTCATATTTTTTATTATTTCTACAACTGCATCTGTACTTCTTGGGTCTAGTCCTGATGTAGGTTCGTCTAAGAGTACTGTTTCATTTTGCATAGCGATTACTGATGCTATTGCAACTCTTTTTTTCTGCCCATAGCTTAAAAATTGGACAGGCTTATCTATAAATTCGCTTCCATTTACAGCCTCTAGTGCTTTTTCTATTCTTATTTTTATTTCTTCTTCATCCATACCTATGTTTCTCATAGTAAATGCTATATCGTCGTAAACTTTAGAGTAAAATATTTGTTTCTCTGGATCTTGGAACACCATTCCTACTCTTTTTCTAAGATTGTATAAGTCTTTTTTCCCGTACTTTATTTTTTCCCCATTGTACAGAATTTCTCCTGATTCTGGCTTTAGTATTCCAGTCATATTCATAAATAAGGTAGATTTTCCACATCCATTTTCACCGATTACTCCAATTATATCTCCTTTTGAGAAATCCATATTTATATTTTTTAATGCATGTTTATTCTTTTCATATTTAAATGATAGGTTTTCTATTTTATACATATTTTCACCATCCTAATATCTTTGGAATTTCATTATATGTGGAATTTTCCATCAAATAATTTCATATCTAGTGCTATAGACATATCTTCGTATCTTTTCATCATCCTTTTGTAGAGCATATTTACCAATAACCCCAATGAATTGTATGAGTTTTTCATTCCCATATACCCCATTTTCATTTCCTGAGATTTGTATATTTCGTGTACTTCTTCTAAGAATATGAATATAAATCTATAGATAAGCATAGCAATTTCTATTACATTGTCTGGTATGTGTAGTTTTTTAAATACTTGTATTAACTGGTTAAACGGTGTTGTAAGCATCAAGAAATATACACATGTTAGACACGATATTGATCTTGCTAGTATTTTTAATGCACTAGAAAGTCCAAATTTTGATATTCCCATATATGTACTTCCAATAGTAAAATATGTCAACATATCTGTTTTTTCTGTGGATATGCTTATGATTATAGCCAGTATGCTCATTACCATAAAGATTAATGGGATTGAAAGTAGCTTTAGATATTCACTTATTCCCATTTTGGATGTAGATAGTATTATTATCGACATAGCAGTTATTATAGCTATTTGATATACTGGATTTTCTATTATTAATGATATTATTAAAAATAGTATGGAGAATATTGTTTTTATGTATGGATTTTTTTCGCTAAGACTATTTGTGTATGCGTATTTATCTATTATTAGCATCTCTATTCTCCTCCTTTTATTTTAGATATTAGAAAAGCTGCAAGTAATGCAGCTCTCCCTAATTATTATTATACTTTTTATGTTATTAATTGTCATTTTTTATTATTCTTTATCGTCGCTTTTTTCACTTGTTTTAGCTTCAAGTTCTTTTCTCATTTCTTCTCTTCCAGATTTTTTACCTTTTAAGTTCCCTAGTATATAACCTATTATTCCTGCTCCAAATGCAGCCTGAGTTGAGAATAATAAACTTTCTATTTCTCCACTTGGTGGTTCATAGAAACTCGCAAACCATGGTTCATATTCTGGATTTATTTCTGTTATTGCTTCCTCAGCGTGACCATCAGCTCCTCCGTATTCAGCACCTGGGTTTACTACTAGTGGAAGTACTATTAATGCTATTGCTAATATTATTAGTAATATGTTAGTTTTAGTTGTTTTTGACATTAAAATCAACTCCTTCCACATTTTCAACTATTAGGTTGTATACGATTACTGTTAATATACCTTCTGCTATTGCTATTGGAACCTGAGTTACAAAGAATATTCCTAAGAATTTTATAGCAGATGCCATTACTCCACCTGTAGCAGCTGGGAATGCAAATGCAAGCTGGAATGATGTTACAGTGTATGTAGCTAAGTCTCCAAGTGCTGCAGCTAAGAATACATTTACTTTTCTATTTTTGCATACTTTTTCCATTCCTTTGAATATAAGGTATGATACTATTGGGCCAACTATTGCCATTGAGAATGCATTTGCACCTAATGTAGTTAAACCACCATGAGCAAGTAAGATTGCCTGGAATAATAATACTATTGTACCAAGTACAACGGTTACTCCTGGTCCAAATAATATTGCACTTAGACCTACACCTGTTGGATGTGAGCAACTTCCATTAACTGATGGAATTTTAAGAGCTGATAGTACAAATACGAAAGCTCCACATAAAGCTAATAGTACTTTTTTCTTTGGCTCTTCTTTCACTATTTTGTTGATTGATCTTATACCAACTATGAAGAAAGGTATAAATACTATAGTCCATATTAAAGACCACTGCTTTGGAAGGAATCCTTCCATGATGTGCATTGCACTAGACTGTACTGGATTTAAAACCACTAGCATAAGTGCAGCTGCAAGAACTGATTTCATCTTTTCTTTCATATTTCTCTCCTTTGATTATATATATTTTAAGACATTCAAATATAAAAGAGAGATTTGTTTCAAGAATTTTTGTTTAATCAACCTACTCTAAAATAACTCAAAAATAAAAAGTCCTACAAAAACTGCAGGACTCAGAAATTTCTATATAATATCTTCTCAAAATTAAAAATTAGCTTTTATAATACTATATTTTCAAGAAACTTTCCCCATCCCCGAAGAAATTTACTCTATATTTTCGGCAAGTCTCCTGGCTTTGCTTCATCCTACTCATTAACCTTCCCATAATTTATAATTACAGTGGCTTTATTCTAACTTTCGTCAGCTTCACAGTAACGGGGGCTGCTCAGGTCTTTCACCTGATTCCTTATTAATTCCTTGCGGAAACCGAAAACTATTTATATTCAATTTGTCTTATTAACTTTATTATACTATAGTTTTTTATATTATTACATAAAAAAAGATTACGTGGCTACGTCCTACTCTCCCAGGGGCCTTCGCCCCAAGTACCATCAGCGATAGAGAGCTTAACTTCTGTGTTCGGAATGGGAACAGGTGTATCCTCTCTTCTATAATAACCACATAATCTTTATTTTCAGAGATTGTACTCTGAAAACTACATACATATTAATCAAATCACCAAATATTTTCTTGGTCAAGTCCTCGACCTATTAGTATCGGTAAGCTGCATACATTACTGCACTTCCACCTCCGACCTATCAACCACGTAGTCTTCATGGGGTCTTACT
>NZ_JBLOUI010000023.1:0-38391 GCF_047807365.1 Peptacetobacter sp. AB800
TAATTGTGGAGCTAAATTTGAATACAAAAAAACTGACAACCGTTAGGTGTCAGTTAAAGGTACTGTCATAAGAACACCTTTTAAAGGTGTTCTATGGCAGTATTTTTTTATGGATAAAATTTCAAAAACAGTTGACATGTATACAAAAATTTTGTATACTAAGAAAAGTGTTTGAAAGAAAGAAAAGTAGCCAGTAAGATTTTTAAAAATAGATAAAAATAAATTTGAAAAGCACAAAAAAAGTCTTGCAAAAGTATGTAAGATGAGGTAAAATATACTAGTGTGCTTGAGAGATATATTTAGTTGAAGTTTTGGCTGAACGCTGCAAAATGCTGAAAATGGGTTATAGAAACACCCGGAAGAGTGTATCGGAGGTAGCGGGATATCAAAATTATAATAAATATTTGTAGAAGGAGGGAAATCAAGATGGCTAAAAATGAAAAAATAAGAATAAGATTAAAATCATATGATCACAAATTATTAGATTTTTCTGCTGGAAAAATAGTAGAAACTGCTAAAAAAGCTGGTTCTCAGGTTTCAGGTCCTGTGCCACTACCAACAGAAAAGAAAATAGTTACTATATTAAGAGCTGTTCATAAATACAAAGATTCTAGAGAACAGTTCGAAATAAGAACTCACAAAAGACTTATAGATATAGCTAACCCAACACAGAAAACAGTTGATTCTCTAATGAGATTAGATTTACCAGCTGGTGTTGATATAGAAATAAAATTATAAGAACATATAAACCGCCTAAGATAGAGATATCTTAGAATGATTACTCTTTACGAAGGGCAATCCGCTGTAAGAAAATAATAGGAGGTGCTAATATGAAAGGAATATTAGGAAAAAAAGTTGGTATGACTCAGATATTCACTGAAGAAGGTGTTGTTATACCAGTTACAGTAGTAGAAGTTGGACCAGTTGTTGTAACTCAGGTTAAAACAATAGAAAATGATGGATACAACGCAATACAGGTTGGTTTTGAAGATGCTAAAGAAAAATCATTAAACAAACCAGCTAAAGGACATTTAGCAGCAGCTAATGTACTTAAAAAACACTTAAAAGAATTCAGAGTAGAAAATGCTGCAGAATATACAGTTGGACAGGAAATAAAAGCTGATATATTCGAAGCAGGTGCAAAAATAGATGTTACTGGAATATCTAAAGGTAAAGGATTCCAGGGACCAATAAAAAGACACGGACAGTCAAGAGGACCAGAAACTCACGGTTCTAGATACCACAGAAGACCAGGTTCAATGGGAGCTTGTTCTTATCCAGGTAGAGTTTTCAAAAACAAAAAACTTGCAGGACACATGGGTAGCGTAAAAGTTACTATACAGAATTTAGATTTAGTAAGAGTAGATGCTGAAAAAAATCTTATGTTAGTTAAAGGTGCTATACCAGGAGCTAAAGGTTCAGTAGTAACAATAAAAGAAGCAGTTAAGGCTTCTAAATAACTACTAAGATAGGAAAGGAGGAACAAAAATGCCAAAGATAAATGTTATGAATATTAACGGACAGAATGTTGGTGAAATAGAATTATGTGATTCTATATTCAACGTTGAAGTTAACGAACATGTGCTTTACGAAGCAGTTAAATGTCAGTTAGCAAATAGAAGACAGGGTACTCAGTCTGCTAAAACTAGAGCAGAAGTTAGAGGCGGCGGAAGAAAACCTTGGAAACAGAAAGGTACAGGAAGAGCTAGACAGGGTTCTACTAGATCTGTACAGTGGGTAGGTGGAGGAGTTGCCTTCGCACCAAAACCAAGAAGCTACAAATACACATTACCTAAAAAAGTTAGAAGATTAGCTATGAAATGTGCTTTATCTTCAAAAGTTCAGAGCAACGAAATAATAGTATTAGATGCATTAACAATGGATGCTCCTAAAACTAAAGAATTCGTAGCTATATTAAACAACATAAAAGCTTCAAGAAAAGCTCTAGTTGTAACAGCTGAAAAGAACGAAAATGTAATAAAATCAGCAAGAAACATAGAAGGTGTTCAGACTGCATTAGTTAACACTTTAAATGTATACGATATATTAAATCATGACACATTTGTAATAACTACAGATGCTGTTAAGAAAGTGGAGGAGGTGTACGCATAATGACTAATCCACATGACGTTATAATAAGACCAGTCGTTACTGAAAAAAGTATGACAGAAATGGCTGACAAAAAATACACTTTTGTTGTAGATAAGAAAGCTAACAAAACTGAAATAAAAAAAGCTGTAGAAGCTATATTCGACGTTAAAGTTGAAAAAGTAAACACACTAAACTATGATGGAAAAATGAAAAGAATGGGTAGAACTCAGGGAAGAACTGCTAGCTTCAAAAAAGCTGTTGTTAAATTAACAGAAGGAAGCAAAGAGATAGAATTCTTCCAGGGAATGTAATATCCTAACTATTTATTAAGGAGGGAAACAAGAATGGCTATTAAAAAGTTTAAACCTACTTCTCCTGCCTTAAGACAGATGACAGTTTTAGTTTCTGATGAAATAACTACTAACAGCCCAGAAAAATCACTTTTAGTTAACCTAAAAAATAACTCTGGTAGAAATGCTCACGGTAGAATAACTGTTCGTCACAGAGGTGGAAGACAGAAAAGAAAATATAGATTAATAGATTTCAAAAGAAATAAAGATGGTATACCTGCAAAGGTTGCTACAATAGAATACGATCCAAACAGAACTGCTAACATAGCTTTATTACACTATGCAGATGGTGAAAAAAGATATATATTAGCACCAGTTGGAATAAAAGTTGGAGATACTTTACTATCAGGTAAAGGTGCTGACATAAAACCAGGTAACTGCTTACAGTTAAAAGACATGCCAGTTGGTACATTAGTTCACAATATAGAACTTAAACCAGGTAAAGGTGGTCAGTTAGTAAGATCAGCAGGTGTTTCTGCTCAGTTAATGGCTAAAGAAGGAAAAAATGCATTACTAAGATTACCATCAGGTGAAATGAGATTAGTAAGTATAGAATGTAAAGCTACTATAGGACAGGTTGGTAACATAGAACACGGTAACGTTGTTATAGGTAAAGCTGGTAGAACAAGACACATGGGTATGAGACCTACAGTAAGAGGTTCTGTAATGAACCCTAACGACCATCCACACGGTGGTGGGGAAGGTAGAGCTCCAATAGGTAGACCATCACCAGTTACACCTTGGGGTAAACCTGCTCTTGGATACAAAACTAGAAAGAAAAATAAAGCTTCAAATAAATTAATAGTTTCAAGAAGAACTAAATAGTAATCGTTAATAGATTTATTTATTCGGAAAGGAGGATCATACATGTCAAGATCAACTAAAAAAGGACCTTTCGTGCATAAGGGTCTATTAAAGAAAGTAGAAGCTATGAACGCTAGCGGAAACAGAGAAGTTATAAAAACTTGGTCAAGAACTTCTACAATATTCCCACAGTTCGTTGAAAATACAATAGCTGTACATGACGGAAGAAAACATGTTCCAGTATACATAACTGAAGATATGGTTGGACACAAATTAGGAGAATTCGTTCCAACAAGAACTTTCAAAGGACATAAAGACGACGAAAAATCAAATAAAAGAAAATAATTATGTTGAAAGGAGGACCACGTAATGGAAGCAAAAGCTACTGCTAAATATGTACGTGTTTCAGCAAGAAAAGCAGGACAGATATGCGATCTTGTTAGAGGAAAAAATGTTGATGAAGCTTTAGCTATATTAAAGTTCACTCCTAGAGAGGCAGCTTCAATAATAGCAAAAGTTGTTGCATCAGCAAAAGCAAATGCAGAAAACAACCACGAAATGGATACAGATAAATTATACATAGCATCAATAGTTGCAAACCAGGGGCCAACAATGAAAAGATACATGCCTAGAGCTCAGGGTCGTGCATGCGAAATAAGAAAAAGAACTTCTCATATAGAAGTTGTACTTAAAGAAAAATAAGAGAAGGAGGTACAGTAATGGGTCAGAAAGTTAATCCACACGGACTAAGAGTCGGTGTTATAAAAGATTGGGATTCAAGATGGTTCACTAATAATGGTAAAGAGTTCGGAAGCTTCATATTAGAAGACCACAATATCCGTAAATTCTTAAAGAAAAAATTATACTCTGCTGGAGTTGCTAAAATAGAAATAGAAAGATCAGCTAACAAAGTTAAATTAGATTTACATGTTGCTAAACCAGGTGTTGTTATAGGTAGAGCAGGATCTGAAATAGAAGCTTTAAAAGCTGAATTAGAAAAATTAACTGGAAAAACTGTTATAGTTAACATAGTTGAAGTTAAAAATGTAGATAGAGATGCTCAGTTAGTTGCTGAAAATATAGCTGCTGCTATAGAAAGAAGGGTTGCCTTCAGAAGAGCAATGAAACAGGGAATACAGAGAGCTATGAAATCAGGAGCTAAAGGTATAAAAGTTGCTGCTTCTGGTAGATTAGGTGGAGCTGAAATGGCTAGAACAGAAGGATACAGCGAAGGAAATGTACCTCTACAGACTTTAAGATCTGATATAGATTACGGATTCGCTGAAGCAGATACTACTTACGGTAAAATAGGTATAAAAGTTTGGATATGCAACGGTGAAGTTCTTCCAACTAAACACGTTCCAGGTGCAGATCCAAGACCTGAAAGACCAGGTAGAAGAGACAACAGAGATAATAAGAGAAATAACAGAAGAGGAAATGATAGAAACAACAGAGGAAACAGAAGACCTCAGGGATCAAGACCTCAGAGAACTGAAAATAAAGAAAACTAATTAAAAGGTTCGAGGAAGGGAGGAAAATACTCATGTTAATGCCAAAGAGAGTTAAACGTCGTAGAGTTCACAGAGGAAGCATGTCTGGGAAAGCTAACAAAGGTAACACAGTAACTTACGGTGATTTCGGTCTAGTTGCTATGGAACCATCTTGGATAACTTCAAACCAGATAGAAGCAGCCAGAGTTGCGATGACAAGATATATGAAAAGAGGGGGAAAAGTTTGGATAAAAATATTCCCTCATAAACCAATAACAAGAAAACCAGCTGAAACTCGTATGGGTGCCGGTAAAGGTTCACCAGAATACTGGGTAGCAGTTGTAAAACCAGGAAGAGTAATGTTCGAAATAGGTGGTGTAGGAGAAGAAAAAGCAAGAGAAGCTATGAGACTTGCTGCTAATAAACTACCTATCAAATGTAAATTTGTTAAAAAAGAAGATCAGGTAAAGGGTGGTGAATAGGATGAAAGCTAAAGAATTAAGAGAATTAACAAGTGAACAGCTTACAGAAAAATTAAACGAATTCAAAAGTGAATTATTTAGCTTAAGATTCCAATTAGCTACTGGTCAGTTAGAAAATACAGCTAGAATCAAATTTGTTAAAAAAGATATAGCAAAAGTTAAAACTGTTCTTGCTGAAAGAAAGTTAAACGAAGCTAGAGCTTAATAATTGGAAGGAGGCTTTTTAGACATGGAAAGAGGAAGAAGAAAAGTTAGAATAGGCCGTGTTGTAAGTAATAAAATGGATAAAACAATAGTTGTTGCTGTTGAAGAATTCGTTCGTCATCCATTATACAACAAACGTGTTAAGAGAACAAAAACATTCAAAGCTCATGATGAAAACAACGTATGTAACATCGGAGATAGAGTTAAAATAATGGAAACTAGACCTTTATCAAAAGATAAAAGATTTAGATTAGTTGAAGTTGTTGAAAAGGTTAAATAGTTTTTTTAAGAAGGAGGGATTACGATGATACAGCAGGAAACTCGTCTAAGAGTTGCAGACAACTCTGGTGCCAAAGAACTATTAACTATACGTGTTCTTGGTGGAAGTAAAAGAAGATATGCTAATATAGGCGACGTAGTTGTTGCTACAGTAAAAAGTGCAACACCAGGTGGAGTTGTAAAAAAAGGTAAAGTTGTAAAAGCAGTTATAGTAAGAAGCAAAAAAGGCGTAAGACGTAACGACGGAAGTTATATATCATTTGATGAAAATGCAGCAGTTATAATAAAAGACGATAAAACTCCAGTAGGAACTCGTATATTTGGGCCTGTTGCAAGAGAATTAAGAGATAATGACTTTATGAAAATAGTTTCTCTTGCTCCAGAAGTTTTATAATTAAGGAGGTGCAATGAGAAATGATGAGAGTTAAAAAAGGTGACACTGTAGTAGTTATAGCAGGAAAAGACAAAGGTAAAAAAGGTACAGTTCTTAACGTAAACCCTAAAGCAAACAAAGTTACTGTTGAAGGAGTTAACGTAATAACTAAACACCAGAAACCATCTGCTATGAACCAGCAGGGTGGAATAATAAATAAAGAAGCTCCAATAGATATGTCTAACGTAATGCCATTTGATCCTGAAACAGGAAAAGGTGTTAGAGTTAGATTCGTAGAAAAAGACGGAGTTAAAGTAAGAGTATCAGCAAAGAGCGGAAAAGAATTATAATAAGTAATGAAAGGAGGGACCTTAAATGGCTTCTAGATTAGAAGAAAAATACATAAAAGAAGTTGCTCCAGCTTTAATGGAGAAATTTGAATACAAAAACGTAATGGAAATACCTAAATTAGTTAAAATAGTTATAAACATGGGGATAGGTGACGCTAAAGAAAATCCAAAAGGATTAGAAAAAGCTGTTGAAGAATTAGAATTAATAGCAGGTCAGAAACCAGTTATAACAAGAGCTAGAAAATCTGTTGCGAACTTCAAATTAAGAGAAGGAATGCCAATAGGTACAAAAGTTACATTAAGAGATGACAAAATGTTCTACTTCATGGATAAATTAGTTTCTGTTTCTTTACCAAGAGTTAGAGACTTCAGAGGTGTAAGTGCAGATTCATTCGACGGAAGAGGAAACTACGCACTAGGAATAAAAGAACAGTTAATATTCCCTGAAATAGAATACGATAAAGTAGACAAAGTTAGAGGAATGGACATAATCTTCGTTACTACAGCTAAAACTGACGAAGAAGCTCGTGAATTAATAAAATTATTAGGAATGCCATTTTCTAAGTAAGTAAAGGAGGGATTCCCGTGGCTAGAAAAGCAATGGTTGTTAAACAGCAGAGAAAACAGAAATATAAAACTAGAGAATACACTAGATGTTCTATATGTGGAAGACCACATGCAGTTTTAAAAGACTTTGGAATATGCCGTATATGCTTTAGAGAATTAGCATACAAAGGTGAAATACCTGGCGTAAGAAAAGCAAGTTGGTAAGATTTGGAAAGAATGGAAGGAGGGCTATAAAATGACAATGACAGATCCAATTGCAGATATGCTTACTCGTATAAGAAATGCGAACACAGTTAAGCATGAAACTGTTGACGTTCCCGCTTCTAACATAAAAAAAGAAATAGCTAGAATACTTCTTGAAGAAGGTTTCGTTAAAGGTTATGACGTTATAGAAGATGGAAAACAGGGAATAATAAGATTACAATTAAAGTACGGAATAGAAGGCGAAAGAGTAATATCAGGACTTAAGAGAATATCTAAACCTGGTATGAGAGTTTACAGCTCTAAAGACGAAATACCAAAGGTATTAAACGGATTAGGTGTAGCTATAATGTCTACTTCTAAAGGTATATTAACAGATAGAGAAGCAAGAAAAGAAAATGTTGGTGGAGAAGTAATCTGCTACGTTTGGTAATAATCGTTTAAAAAGTAAGGAGGTGCTACGATGTCAAGAATAGGTGTTAAACCAATAAACGTTCCTGCAGGAGTTGAAGTTGAAATAGCTGAAGGAAACTTAGTTACAGTAAAAGGACCAAAAGGAACATTAGTAAAACAGTTAAGTGATGAATTAACTATAAACAAAGAAGAAAATACAATAGTTGTTACAAGACCAACTGACAACAAAAAACATAGATCTTTACACGGATTAACAAGAACTTTACTAAACAACATGATAATTGGTGTTAGTGAAGGATACGAAAAGAAAATGGAATTAAAGGGTGTTGGTTATAGAGCTCAGAAAAACGGAAAAACATTAGTTATGAACTTAGGATTCTCTCATCCAGTAGAAATGGAAGATCCAGAAGGTATAACAGTTGAGTGTCCAAACCAGCTAGAAATAGTTGTTAAAGGTACTGACAAACAGTTAGTAGGAAACTACGCTGCTAAAATAAGAGCTTGGAGAAAACCAGAACCATACAAAGGTAAAGGTATAAGATACGTTGATGAAGTAATCATACGTAAAGAAGGTAAAACTGGTAAAAAATAAGTAAAATAATTACTTAATATACACACTGGAAAGGAGTGAATGAAGTGATAAAAAAAGCTGATAAAAACGCTAAAAGAGTTCAGAGACATAAAAGAGTAAGAAAAAATCTTGCTGGTACAGCTGCTAGACCAAGACTTTGTGTTTTCAGAAGTGCTAACAACATATATGCTCAGATAATAGATGACGTTCAGAGAGTTACTTTAACTGCTGCTTCTTCATTAGAAAAAGAAGTTAAAGAAGCTGTTGGACATACAGGAAACAAAGAAGCAGCTAGAAAAGTTGGAGAATTAGTTGCTAAAAAAGCTATAGAAAAAGGAATCACTGAAGTTGTATTCGACAGAGGTGGATATATATATCACGGAAGAATAAAAGAATTAGCAGACGGAGCTAGAGAAGCTGGTCTTAAATTCTAATAAAAAGGAGGGAAACACATGCTACGTAAACCAATAGATGCATCAGCTCTTGATCTACAGGAAAGAGTTGTTGAAGTTAGACGTGTTACTAAAGTTGTTAAAGGTGGTAGAAACTTTAGATTCGCAGCTTTAGTAGTTGTTGGAGATGAAAACGGACATGTAGGTATAGGTTCTGGGAAAGCAATGGAAGTTCCAGACGCTATAAAAAAAGCCGTAGAAGATGCTAAAAAGAATTTAATAACTGTACCAATGGTTGGTACTACTATACCTCACGAAGTTAACGGACACTTCGGTGCTGGTAAAATACTTATAATGCCTGCTGCAGAAGGTACAGGAGTTATAGCAGGGGGTCCTGCAAGAGCCGTACTTGAATTAGCTGGATTAAAAGACGTTAGAGCTAAATCTTTAGGTTCTAATAACCCAAGAAACATGGTAAACGCAACTATAGAAGGACTTAATTCACTTAAAACAGCTGAAGATATAGCTAGATTAAGAGGAAAAAAAGTTGAAGAATTATTAGGTTAAGGAGGTAGTTAAAATGGCTAAATTACAGATAAAATTAGTTAGAAGTACAATAGGAACTACTCCTAATCAGAGAAAAAACGTTGAAGCGTTAGGGTTAAGAAAAAGAGAACAGGTAGTAGTTAAAGAAGATACACCTCAGATGAGAGGTATGATAAAAAAAGTTTCTCACTTAGTAGAAGTGACTGAAATAGCTGAATAATAATCAAAACGGAAATTAAAGGAGGTGCAAAACCATGAAATTACATGAATTAAAACCTGCTAAAGGTGCTGTAAGATCTACTAAAAGATTAGGTAGAGGTACTGCGACTGGACAGGGTAAAACTTCAGGACGTGGACAGAAAGGTCAGTGGTCTCGTTCAGGTGGAGGAGTTAGAGTTGGTTTCGAAGGTGGACAGATGCCTTTATCAAGAAGACTTCCTAAGAGAGGTTTCACTAACATATTCGCTAAAGAATACACTGAAGTAAACGTTAAAGATCTTAACAGATTCGAAAACGGAACTGAAATAACAGCTGAATTATTAAAATCAACTAAAGTTATAAGCAAAATAGCTAAAGATGGAATAAAAATCTTAGGTGAAGGTGAATTAGAAAAAGCTTTAACAGTTAAAGCAGCTAAATTCACTGCTTCAGCTCAGGAAAAAATAGAAAAAGCTGGAGGAAAAGCAGAGTTAGTATAATAACCTGCTGTTCTCCAGGCCAGTCAAGCGGGGTGATTAAAACGTGCTGTCACAGATAAAGCAGGCTTGGAAACTTAAGGAAATAAGAAAAAAACTTCTATATACACTAATGATGGTAGTGGTATTCAGAATAGGTACTACTATACCGGTGCCAGGGATAGACACAAGTATTATAAAACAGATGGTAGAAGGTAATAACCTTTTATCTCTATACAATATGTTTACTGGGGGAGCATTTAGTAACTTTACACTATTTGCTTTAGGAATAGGACCTTATATCACTGCTTCGATCATCATACAGCTTCTTACTGTTGGATTTGAAAGTTTAAAAGAACTTCAAAAATCAGGAGAAGAAGGAAAGAAAAAGATGGATAAGTACACAAGATGTACTGCACTTGCACTAGCGTTTGTTCAGGCGATAGGAATAACACTTGGAATTGTTAGAAGTGCTTTAAAATCTGATAATGTATTTTTCATCACAACTGTTATAATAACACTTGTTTCTGCCAGTATGATGGTTATGTGGATTGGTGATAGAATAACAGAAAAAGGACTAGGAAATGGTAGTTCTGTTATAATATTTGTTGGTATAATATCAAGAATACCAATAGATGGAATAGCTATAGCAAACCAAATAAAATCTGGTGCTACACCAATTTGGGCTGCTATACTTCTTGTTGTAGTAATACTTTTAACTATATTAGGTGTTACATTTATACAGGAAGCTACAAGAAAGATACCAGTTCAGTATGCGAAAAGAGTTGTTGGAAGAAAAATGTATGGAGGACAGAGTTCTCACATACCTATGAAAGTTAACCAGTCAGGAGTTATGCCAATAATATTCGCAAGTTCTATATTAGCTATGCCACAGACAATAGCAATGTTCATGGGAACAGATGCTCAGCAGTTTGTTCAGCAGTGGTTAAGTGGAGCTACAGAGCAGGGATTCTGGATATATAGATCAATAGAAATATTACTTATAATATTCTTCTCATATTTCTACACAACTATATCTTTCAACGTAGAAGATATAACTAAGAATATGAAAAATGGTGGTGGATTTATACCAGGAATAAGACCTGGAAAACCAACAGAAGATTATTTATCAAGAATATTATCAAGATTAACTTTAGCTGGTGCTGCATTCCTAGGTGTAATCGCTATGATACCAGCACTTATAACTCATTATCTTTCATTACCGATGAGTTTAGCAGGTACTTCACTTCTAATCGTTGTCGGAGTTGCTCTTGAATTAAAGAGACAGCTTGAATCGAATTTAGTAATGAGAAATTACCAGGGATTTTTAAAATAATTTATCGAATTGGAGATGAATAATATGAGAATAATATTACTTGGACCTCCAGGGGCAGGTAAAGGTACTCAGGCAGCAAAAATAGTGGAAAAATACGATATACCTCATATATCTACTGGAGACATATTTAGAAAGAATATAAAAGAAGGCACAGAATTAGGAACAAAAGCAAAAGAATATATGGATCAGGGACTTCTAGTTCCAGACGAATTAACTTGCGGACTTGTTGTTGATAGAATATCTCAGGAAGATTGCAAAAATGGATTCATGCTTGATGGATTCCCAAGAAATATAAATCAGGCTGAACAGCTTGACAAATATTTAAATGAAGCTGGATTAAAACTTGATAAAATAGTTAACATAGAAGTTGATAAGAGTATATTAGTAGGAAGAGCTGTAGGAAGAAGAATATGTAAAGCTTGCGGTGCAACATTCCACGTAGAATTTAATCCAACTAAAGTAGAAGGCGTTTGTGACAAATGTGGAGAACCTCTACATCAGAGAGCAGACGACAATGAAGAAACTGTTTCTAGAAGAATACAGGTTTACTTAGATGAAACTAAACCATTAGTAGGATATTATTCTGAACAGGGAATAGTAGCTGACATAAATGGTGATCAGGATATAGATAAAGTATTCGCTGATATAGTAGAATCTTTAAGCTAATCAATGATAATCAAGAAAAATGATAGACAAATAGAACTCATGAGAGAAGCGGGAAAAATAGTCGCTGATACTCATGAAGTTCTGAGAAAAGCTATTGCTCCTGGAATATCAACTGAGGAGTTAGATAAAATAGCTGAAAATAATATCAGGAAGTATAATGCAGAACCTTCTTTTAAAGGGTATAACGGATTCCCGGCAAGTATTTGCACTTCAATCAATGAAGAGGTTGTCCATGGAATACCTGGGAAAAGAATACTTCAAGAAGGTGACATTATAAGTATTGATATAGGTGCCTATTATAAAGGATATCATGGGGATGCTGCAAAGACACATGCCGTTGCTGTGATATCTGAAGAAGATAGGAAACTAATAGAAGTTACAAAAGAGAGCTTCTATGAAGGATTAAAATTTGCGAAGGTCGGATATAGACTTTCGGATATCTCGCATGCGATACAAGTACACATACAAAATAACAACTTTTCAGTAGTTAGGGCATATGCTGGACATGGAGTAGGGAAACGACTTCACGAAAGTCCAGAGATACTTAACTACGGTCCACCAGGTAAAGGCCCTAGATTAAAAAAGGGTATGGTGTTAGCCATTGAGCCAATGGTAAATGTCGGGACTTGCCACGTGTTCACTTTATCAAATGGATGGACTGCTGTTACAGCAGATAAGAAAAAATCAGCTCACTACGAGCACACAATAGCAATTACTGAAGACGAACCTCTTATACTTACAGAGTTTTAGTCAAGGTAATAAAAAGTTAAGCAAATTAGAAAGACAGATCTTTTGAGTGATAGTATTAAGAGCCAAAGATACTATCCTCAGAAGATATAATGAAATCTTTATAAAAGCGGAACTTAAGAAGCTGGTAAAAAATCAGCTTACTGAAATGGAGGTTTGGTTAATTAATATGGCCAAAAAAGATGTTATAGAATTAGAAGGTACAGTTGTTGAAAGCTTACCTAATGCAATGTTTAAAGTAAAACTTGAAAATGGACATGAAATATTATGTCACATTTCAGGGAAGCTAAGAATGAACTTCATAAGAATTCTTGAAGGAGACAAGGTAAATGTTGAACTTTCACCTTACGATCTTACAAGAGGAAGAATCACTTGGCGTAAGAAGTAGACGTTTTAGTCTGAGGAGGGATAAATAATGAAGGTTAGACCATCAGTAAAACCAATATGTGAAAAATGTAAAGTTATAAAAAGAAAAGGTAAAGTAATGGTTATATGTGAAAACCCTAAACACAAACAGAAACAGGGATAAAACTTATAAAATATTACTAGTATTTTAGTCGCTTATGTAGTATAATAATATACTGTGATTGTTAACAGCGGCGTTGAATATTGATAATTATCTAGATACGGAAAATAAATTGAAATCAATTATAGGAGGTGCAATAATGGCAAGAATAGCTGGGGTAGACTTACCTAGAGAAAAAAGAGCAGAAATAGGCTTAACTTATATATATGGTATAGGTAAAGCAACTTCAAATGAAATATTAGCTAAAGCCGGGATAAATCCTGATACAAGAATAAAAGATTTATCAGAAGACGAAGTTAATGAATTAAGAAAAATAATAGATGAAGACTTCTTAGTTGAAGGTGACTTAAGAAGAGAAATAGCTTTAAATATAAAAAGACTTAGAGATATAAAATGCTACAGAGGAATAAGACACATGAAAGGTCTTCCATGTAGAGGTCAGAAAACTAAAACTAATGCAAGAACAAGAAAAGGTCCTAAAAAGACTGTATCTCGTAAAAAGAAAAAATAAATTAAATTAACTATATATTAAAAATATAAAGGAGGGAAACAGTAAAAATGGCAAAAGCTAAAAAGAAAGTAACACGTGTTAGAAGAAAAGAACGTAAAAATATAGAACGTGGACATGCACATATACAGTCTACATTTAATAATACAATAGTAACTTTAACTGACGTACACGGAAACGCAATATCTTGGGCGTCTTCAGGTCAGTTAGGATTCAAAGGATCAAGAAAAGCGACTCCATTCGCATCTCAGATGGCAGCAGAAACAGCTGCAAAAGCTGCAATGGAACACGGTTTAAAAACTGTTGAAGTATTCGTAAAAGGACCAGGTTCAGGAAGAGAAGCTGCAATAAGAGCTTTACAGGCAACAGGTCTAGAAGTAACTATGATAAAAGACGTTACTCCAATACCACACAATGGTTGTAGACCACCAAAAAGAAGAAGAGTGTAATTCGAGAATATATATATAGAAATAATCGCAGGAGGTGTAATTTAATGGCAAGATATACAGGTGCATCATGCAGACAGTGCCGTAGAGAAGGAATGAAATTATTCCTTAAAGGTGACAGATGCTATACAGATAAATGTGCTTTAGATAGAAGAAACTACGCTCCAGGTCAGCACGGACAGGGAAGAAAAAAAGTTTCTAACTACGGAGAACAGTTAAGAGAAAAACAGAAAGTTAAAAGAATATACGGAGTTCTAGAAACTCAGTTCAGAAACTTATATGAAAGAGCAGAAAAAATGCCTGGTAAAACAGGGGCTAATCTTTTAAGTTTATTAGAAAGAAGATTAGACAACGTTGTTTACAGAATGGGATTAGCTGCATCTAGAAAAGAAGCTAGACAGTTAGTAACTCATGCTCACTTCACTTTAAATGGTAAAAAAGTTGATATACCATCTTTAACAGTTAATGTTGGTGATGTTATAGCAGTTAAAGAAACATCTAAATCATCAGCTAAATTCAAAGCTTTAGTTGAAAACAACACTAGAATAGCTCCAAACTGGTTAGAAAATAACTTAGATGAAATGTGTGCTAAAGTTGTTTCTCTTCCAACTAGAGAAGATATAGATCTTGAAATAGCTGAACACTTAATCATAGAGTTATACTCTAAATAATAAGAAATTAATTAGCTTAATAACTTATATTAAATTAAAATTTATTTACCCTCAGTGGATTACTGAATGTTAAGGAGGGTTTTATCCATGATAGAAATAGAAAAGCCAAAGGTAGATATAATAGAACTTAGCGAAGATTTCAGATATGGTAAATTCGTAGTTGAACCTCTTGAAAGAGGATACGGAATAACTATAGGAAATGCACTAAGAAGAATACTGTTATCTTCATTACCAGGTGTTGCAGTTAACGCTGTTAAAATAGAAGGAGTTCTTCATGAATTCTCTACTATACCAGGAGTAAAAGAAGATGTTACAGAAATAATATTAACTTTAAAAGAACTTTCAGCTACTATAGACGGTGAAGGTAATAGAACACTTAAAATAGAAGCACAGGGTCCTTGCACAGTAACAGGTGCAGACATAATATGCCCACCAGATGTTGAAATAATAAACAAGGATCTTAAAATAGCTACATTAGACGAAGGTTCTAAGCTTAATATGGATATACATGTTGACAAAGGCAGAGGATATGTTCCTGCTGAAGAAAACAAAACAGAAAACATGCCAATAGGTGTATTACCTGTTGACTCAATATATACTCCTGTAGAAAAAGTAAACTATCACGTTGAAAATACAAGAGTAGGTCAGAAATCTGACTATGATAAATTAACTCTAGAAGTTTGGACAAATGGAAGCATAAATCCTCAGGAAGGAATATCTTTAGCTGCCAAAGTTCTAGTTGAACATCTTAAACTATTCATAGATTTAACAGAGCATGTAAGCAATGTTGAAATAATGGTAGAAAAAGAAGAAGATCAGAAAGAAAAAGTTCTTGAAATGACAATCGAAGAATTAGATTTATCAGTAAGATCATACAACTGTTTAAAAAGAGCGGGTATAAACACAGTAGAAGAGCTAGCTAATAAATCTGAAGACGATATGATGAAGGTTAGAAACTTAGGTAAAAAATCACTAGAAGAAGTTATACAGAAACTAGATGAATTAGGACTAGGATTAAAACCAAACGAAGAATAATAGACTTTCGAATATAAATAATTTATAAACTCGAAAAGGAGGGGAAAGAATGGCAACTTACCGTAAATTAGGTCGTGAAACTGCTCACAGAAACCTTATGTTAAGAAACTTAGTAACTGACTTACTAAGAGAAGGAAGAATAGAAACTACAGTAACTAGAGCAAAAGAAACTCGTAGAATGGCTGAAAAGATGATAACTCTTGCAAAAAGAGGAGATCTTCACGCTAGAAGACAGGTTTTAGCTTATGTTCTTGATGAAACTGTTGTTAGCAACTTATTCACAGAAATAGCTCCAAAATATGCTGAAAGAAATGGTGGATATACTAGAATAATCAAAAAAGGACCAAGAAGAGGCGACGCTGCTGAAATGGCCTTCATAGAATTAGTATAATTACTGTATTGATAAATAAATGCTATGGTATTTTATATGCCATAGCATTTTTAGAATTAAAAACAAATTTCAAAAAAACTAAGAAAATTATAATAAATTGACTTTATAAAAAATATCTGAGGAAATAAAACTTTAATTTAATATAAGAATAAAGAGCTACTAGAGGAATAAATATCTAGAGGGAATGTTAAACTGGGGATACAGGCTGTTAGACTTTACAGTCTGTTTTTTTTATGCAAAATTTTGCCTAGCACTAATATATTATGAAATCTGAGTGTATGGATATAATCTATAAATTTATCTAATATTCGAAAACTTATAGATATAGTATATAAAATCCTCTATAATTGTATCTATCGTGTATTAATTGTATGATATAATAAAGTATTATAATGTTTTATAGAAATGCAATAGTAAAGATTTAAGTGTATTAGAAAAAGGGGTGTAAATTAATGGAAAATCTTATACAGATAAAAAATCTTTCCTTTTACTATGAAAATGAAGAAGGCGACAAGTATAAAGCTATAGATGATTTTAATTTAGATATAAAAAAGGGTGAATTTGTTGTAATAATAGGTCACAATGGTTCCGGGAAATCTACTCTTTCAAAAAATATGAATGCGATACTAAAACCGACTGAAGGGGATATAATCGTAAATGGAATGAATACAAAAGATGCAGATAAAATGTGGGATATAAGACAGACTGCAGGGATGGTATTTCAGAATCCAGACAACCAGATAGTTGCTACAATAGTTGAAGAAGATGTAGCATTTGGGCCAGAAAACTTGGGAATAGAGCCGGCAGAAATAAGAAGAAGAGTAGAAGAATCTCTAAAGAACGTAGGAATGTATGAATTTAGAGATAGACAACCACATCTACTATCTGGTGGACAGAAACAGAGAGTAGCAATAGCAGGGATAATCGCAATGAAGCCAGAATGTATAATATTCGATGAAGCTACAGCTATGCTTGATCCATCTGGTAGAAAAGAAGTAATGAAAACAATAAAGAAGCTAAACAAAGAAGAAAATATAACTGCAATACACATAACTCACTTCATGGAAGAAGCTGTAGAAGCTGATAGAGTTATAGTTATGGAAAAGGGTAAAAAAGTATTAGAAGGGACTCCACAAGAAGTATTTAAAGAGATAGACAGACTTAAAAAAATAGGTCTTGATGTGCCTTGCATGACTGAAATATCTCATATGCTAAATAAAGAGGGATTAAAAATAAGAGAAGATATATTAACAGTGGATGAAATGGTGAATGAATTATGTCTATTAAAGTAAGAAACTTAACATACATATACGATGAGGGGATGCCATTTGAAAACAGAGCAATAGACGATATATCATTTGATGTAGAGAATAACGACTTTGTTGGACTAATTGGGCACACAGGCTCAGGAAAATCTACACTTATACAGCATTTAAATGGACTTCTAAAGCCTTCATCAGGTAGCATATACATAAATGACTTTGAAATAACTCAGAAGGATATAAACCTAACTGAAATAAGAAAAAGAGTAGGTGTAGTATTCCAGTATCCAGAGTACCAGCTATTTGAGGAAACAATAGAAAAAGATATCGCATTTGGTCCGGGAAATATGGGGCTAGATCAAGAGGAAATAACTAGAAGAGTAAAGGCCTCTATGGAAGCTGTTGGACTTGATTATGAAAAATACAGAGAAAAATCTCCATTTGAACTATCTGGTGGGCAGAAAAGAAGGGTTGCAATAGCGGGAGTAATAGCTATGGATCCAGAAGTATTAATACTTGATGAACCAACTGCAGGACTAGATCCAGGTGGTAGAGAAGAAATCTTTGAACTTATAAAAAAACTACACAGAGAAAGAAATATAACTGTAATACTATCATCTCACAGTATGGATGATATGGCTAAATTGGTTAAAACTCTTATAGTAATGAATAAAGGGAAAATAGAATTTATGGGAAATCCTAGAGATGTATTCAACAATAATGCCCATAGACTAAAAGAAATAGGTCTAGATATCCCACAGGTTCTAGAATTAGCGATTAAATTAAGAGAAAAGGGCTTCGATATTAGACAGGATATAATAACTCCTGAAGAAGCTAAAAACGAAATACTAAGAGTGATAGGAGGTAGAAAATAATGTTAAAAGATATAACTGTCGGTCAATTCTATCCGGCATCATCTCCTATACACAAACTAGATGCAGGTTTAAAATTAATAGCTACGATATTATTTATGATATCTATATTTATGATAAACAAAGCGCCGATATATATAGGAGTATTTATTGTATTACTAATACTTACTGTAATGTCAAAAATACCGGTAAAATTTATTCTAAAAGGATTAAAACCTCTTAGATGGATAATACTATTCACGTTTATCGTAAATATGTTCTGCATACCTGGAGAAAAGATATGGTCTTTTGGATTCTTAGCTATAACTAAAGAAGGTATCAGACAGGCGATATTTATGTCTATAAGACTTGCAATGTTAATAGTGGGTACATCTCTATTAACGCTTACAACATCTCCTATAGCGCTTACAGACGGTATAGAGAGGGTATTAAATCCATTTAAGAAAATAGGTCTACCAGTGCATGAACTTGCAATGATGATGACTATAGCACTTAGATTCATACCAACTCTACTAGATGAAACTGATAAGATAATGAAAGCTCAGATGTCTAGAGGGGCTGACTTTGAAAGTAAGAAGCTTATAAACAGAGCAAAAAGTCTTGTTCCACTTTTAGTACCGCTATTTGTAAGTGCATTTAGAAGAGCCGACGAGCTTGCCATGGCTATGGAAGCTAGATGCTACAGAGGTGGCGACAATAGAACAAAAATGAAGGAAACTGTAATAGGTAAAAGCGAGTATATTGCGACAGTACTTATAATAATCTACATGGGACTTATAATAGCGTCAAGATATGCATTATAAGATGAGAGATGTATTATAATAGTTTTGCCTATTTGGAGGAATAAATGAGAAATATAAAAATAACTGTTCAGTACAACGGAGCGAATTATTGTGGTTGGCAAGAGCAGCCAAATTCTCCTGGAATACAGGGAAATATTGAATATGCAATAAAGGAAATAACAGGTGAGAAAGTAAAAATAAATGGTTCAGGAAGAACTGATGCTGGAGTACACGCACTTGGGCAGGTAGCGAACTTCAAAATAAACTCTCAAATACCTGTAAATAGAATACCAGATGCACTGAATTCTAAACTTCCAAAAGACATCTCAATAATAGCTGCAGAGGAAGTGGAAGATGAATTTCATGCGAGATATAGTGCAAAAGGTAAAATATATAGATATTTAGTGTATAATAGTAGATACCGCAATCCAATCTTGAAAGATATATCGTATCAAGTAAAATACGATTTAGATTTTGAAAAGATGAAAAAAGAAGCAGAATCACTTATTGGAACATATGATTTCTGTGGCTTTATGAGCAGTGGATCTTCCGTAAAAGACACTATAAGAACGATAAAAAGCGTTAAAATAGAAAAACAAGATGACTTAATTGTATTCGAATTTGAAGGAAACGGATTCCTTTACAATATGGTCAGAATACTTTCTGGTACGCTTATAGATATCGGAAGGGGAAGAATAACGGAAAGCATGGAGGATATAATAAAATCTAAAAATAGATCAAAAGCAGGTCATACAGCGCCTGGACACGCATTATTCCTCAAAAAAGTTTTTTATTAATCTTGACACTTTTCGCTTATAGTCGTATAATATACAAGAATGTGTTAATAAGTCCACTTTGCCCCGGACTTGACATAAACGGAAAAATATTTTTAAAGGAAAAAAGTTAAGGAGGGACAGATATGAAAAGTTATATAGCTAAACCAGCAGACGTAAAAAGAAACTGGTACTTAGTTGACGCTGAAGGAAAAACTTTAGGTCGTTTAGCAACTGAAGTTGCAACATTATTAAGAGGGAAACATAAACCAACATTTACACCACACGTGGACGGAGGAGACTTCGTAGTAGTTGTAAATGCATCAAAAGTAGTTTTAACAGGTAAAAAATTAGATCAGAAATACTACAGATACCACACAGGTTATGTAGGTGGTTTAAAAGAAATATCATACAGAGAAATGATGGCTAAAAAACCTGAAGAAGTTGTAGCTCACGCAGTTAGCGGTATGTTACCAAAAAATAAATTAAGAAGCAGAATGATGACTAGATTAAGAGTATTCGCTGGTGCTGAACATAATCATGCAGCTCAGAATCCAGAAGTAATAGAATTTTAATTAGGTGAAAGGAGGAGTTATCATGGCAAATGTACAGTACATAGGAACAGGAAGAAGAAAACATTCTGTAGCTAGAGTTAGATTAGTTGCAGGTGAAGGAAATATAACAGTAAATGGTAGAGCGTTAGATGAATATTTCAACTACGAAACATTAATAAGAGACGTTAAACAGCCATTAGTATTAACTGAAACTGAAAATAAATTTGACGTTATAGTAAAAGTTGAAGGTGGAGGATTCACTGGACAGGCTGGTGCTATAAGACACGGTATATCTAGAGCTTTATTAAAAGCTGACGAAGATTTAAGACCTGCTTTAAAGAAAGAAGGATTCTTAACTAGAGATGCTAGAATGAAAGAAAGAAAGAAATACGGTTTAAAAGCTGCCAGAAGAGCTCCACAGTTCTCAAAAAGATAGTTTTTACGTATTATATTGTGCAAGAAATCCCGAGATATTTTATCTCGGGTTTTTTTATGTCTAAATTACAAATATTATTATTTTGTTATTAAATTATAAAATATAAAGGCGTATAATTAAAATTAAAGAAAATATTGTAGAAGGGAATGATTATAATGATATATTCAATCTACTTTAGTCCTACAGGAGGGACAGAAAAAGTAACAAAACTACTTTCATCAGCTTGGGAAGAAGCAAAAGACTTAGACATAAGCGACCTACATTTCAACTATGAAGATGTAAACATAAAATCTGAGGATATGTGTATGATTTCTGTGCCTTCATTTGGAGGAAGAATACCTACTGTAGCTGTGGATAGAATCAATAAAATAAAAGGAAACGGAGCAAAAGCAGTAGCCGTTGTAGTTTATGGAAATAGAGATTACGATGATACACTACTAGAATTAAAAAATGTTCTTGAAGAAAATGGCTTCGTAGTTGGAGCTATGGTAGCTGCAATAGCAGAGCACTCAATAGTTAGAAACCTAGCAGCAGGTAGACCTGATAAATCAGATGAAGAAGAATTAAAAAAATTCTCTGAAGAAATAAAAGCTAAATTTGAAAATGGAGAAATAAATACGGAACTAATGCCTAAGGGGAATATTCCTTACAAAGAATGGAAAGGATCTGCGTTAAAACCAGAAGCGAATGAAAACTGTGTAGAATGTGGATTATGTGCACAGAAATGTCCAGTAGGTGCAATACCTATGGATAATCCTAAAACTGTGGATAAAGATGTATGCATGGCTTGTATGAGATGTATAAAAGTATGTCCAACAGGTGCTAGAGTATTGGATGAAACTATGAAGGCTGGTCTTGTTGATAAACTTACAACAATGTGCACAGAAAGAAAAGAAAATGAACTTATGATATAAAAGTAATGAATGGTGCTGTATAGCAGGTGTTTTAAGCATTTGCAGCAGCACTTTTTTTGTATAAAAACATATTGTTATCATAAAAAAGTATATTTAAATATAGAAGAGATAGAATTAATAGGATATAAGAATAATAAAATAATTCTTTAATTATTTAGAATTTTTTAAAAATAAACTTGAAATAAATTAATTGTTACTAATTTATTTTTTGAATTATATTTGAATTTTTTGTTTTTATGATGTATAATGATGGCGAAAAAACCTTATTTAATAATTTATAAAAAGAATTTCAATTATTATTTTAATTATAGATTTATTATTTTTGGACATAATTATTAAATTCAGAGTAAAAATAATAAGTCGCAAAATAGGGGAGGTAGATTATGTTAGGAAATACTAAAGTTAAAAGTCAAGGATTATGCAAGTATTGTGGTAAAAAACTTGCAGCAAATGAAATGTTGGAGCACTTATCAGAGTGTAAAAATAGGGAGAAAAAAGTTTATGATTCAAAAAGAAAAAAAGAAGGTTTTTTCGATATTTTAATAACTTCAAAGTCAAATGAAGATTACTGGATGATAATAGAAGTTAGTGAAAAAACGATGTTAAAAGAAATAGACACATTTTTAAGAGAAATATGGGTAGGTAATGAGGATTGTCTAAGTGAATTTAAGATTGAAAATATAAAGTATAAATATCTTCCAAGTGGAAGAACTCTATACGTTGAACCAAATCAAAGTATGTATCATACAGTAAAAAATATTTTGGAAGAAGGGAAAACGTTTAATTATACTTATGATGAAAGTAAGTATACAAAAATAGAGTTAAATGTATTTAGATATAGAGAAGGAATAAGACACGAAGAAGAGGATATAGTACTACTATCTAGAAATATTTCTCCAAAGATAACATGTTGCAAATGTCGACAAAACCAAGCTATTTGGGTTGATTCAGAGATGTATTCTTTAGGATATGATGCCTTTTGGTGTGAAGAATGTAGAGAAGAAATCAGAGAGAATGCTGGGATAAAAGAGTGGGAGCTATTAGATAATTTGTTACCTATTTGCAATTCGCCTAGGATGGGAATTAATGATTATGAAGGCAGCGACTTTTATGCAGATGAATTTAAAACTGATTTAGATAGAGAATTAGTCAAAGAAAATGAGCCTAAAAAAGTAAAAAAAGATACTATTGAAAAATTCAAAATAAATCAAGATGATGTTTATTACGCCATAGATGAATGGGAAAATAACCAAATACAATTTGAAAATTTAGAAGTGGAGAGAGATTTAGCTACATTAAAAGAGTGGGAGGAATTGTATCTTGAAGCTGAAAAGATAAAAAGGTTTAAAGTATGGGACTATTTATGTGAGTTTGAAATTATAGCTCTAAAAAGGAAAGGACAAGAACCTATCTTCTATAGTATATTAGGCGAAGATGGGAAAGAATATGGCGTAGATGTATATGAGGGATATGATGACTTTAAAACATTTATGATGGATTGCTATTCTGAAGAACTTAATATATCAAAAAACTATGTTAAAGCATTTAAGAGTAATTTATCATGCCGTTGGGGTAATTTAGAGGAACTTTCACAAGAACAGCTAGATATCATAAAGAAACTAGAATCTAAATACAATGGCAAAAAAAATTGGCTTTATTTTATGTCATTTGAAGAAGGATATAGTCCATGCAATCTTGAAAGAGATGAAGTAATACGTATGACGAAGTATTTAAAAGATCTTGAAATAATTCTAGAAAAATTTATTGGAAAATTTATGAGTAATGTTGATGTAGATTTTGATGAGATAATGTGTGTAGAATATATAGAAGAAAAGGACGATTGGAAGCTATATAAAGAAAAAAATCCACTAGAATTCTATAAGCTATCTAAAATAAAAGATGAAGATAGAAACAAACTAAACATATTAAAGTCAACTCCAAAGGTCGATTCAATTTTAGATGTAGATATAATACCTTTAAGAAGGGTTGTAAATGATAAAAAATACAGTAAACCTTTAACTCCGTCTATATATGGAATGGTAGATGTAAGAACTGGAAATTTAATAAGTAATAAAATTTCTGAACCTAGTGAAGATGTTGAGGATCTACTTGCAAAAGAAGTAATAAGATTTATAGATGAAATTGGAAGACCTAAAGAAATAAGAACTGCAAATATGCTGATAGAATCAAAATTGTATGATATGTGTGATGAGTTAGATATAGATTTAAAATTAAAGAAAAGCTCAAATGTAGGGAAAAAATTTGGTGAATACATAATGTACAGAAAAGAAATAGATACTAAGCTATTAAACTAATAAAACACATAAAGAAAAAACACCTTCGATTTCGAAGGTGTTTTTCTATTATTTTAAAAGTAATTAGTTTAAAGATTGTTCAGTAATTGAGTAAGAACCCAATTATTATGATTTTTTAGATAATAAATTCCCTGATTTGCGGTAATAACACTATCGGATACCTCTCTAAAAGTCATAGAAGCATTGCGGAATTCATCTGCTTCATGTCTAGTTGTAAAAATAATTGATTTATTTATAGAACCAGTAATTAAAAGAAGTTCCATATCGTCCTCTGATTTTATTCTAGAATGAGGTATATCTGTGTGTTTTTTCATATAGCTTATATGTGTATCAAGCACATATACATCCTCTTTTGCATTTACAATATCATTCATTGTAACAGTATCTTTTCCAGCTAGCTCGTGATCTTTTGGAATCATTATGCCAAAAGGACAAGAGCGAACAAGCTTACTGCCTATGTTTTCAGGAAGTTCTAAAGTCTGTGATACATACGCTAGAATAATATCGTATTTACCACTCAATAGATAATCGGCATAATAAGCATCCTGGCATCTATCAAAAATAATATCGACGTTTGGGTATTTTGATTTTAAAGCAGATACTGCAGGGTCTAAAATATTAAGAGAACTGAATCCGTACATACCTATAGTCAACTTACCTTTTGAGTACATTGAACTAAACTTTGTTTTCATAACCGCATCTTCATACGCTTTCAAAATTTTTACTACTTCTTTGTAGAAGATTTCTCCTTGAGGAGTTAATGATACATTTCTACTATTTCTAATAAATAATTCTGTACCCAATTCCTCTTCGAGGTTTTGAATATGATGACTTATTGCGGGTTGAGCGATGTGACATTCTTTAGCTGCCTTTGTAAAATTTTTGTTACGTGCAACACTTTCAAAATAATGTAGTTTCTCAATTTTCATACTTAATCACCAATTAAAAAATTTATTTTTTAGTAGATATAGCAGATACTTTATTTAAATATTTAATAATAAGAATATCTAACTATAAGAAAACATGTATACTATTTATTATAAATGAAAATATCAGAAAATACAAAAGAATTTTAAGTCCAATAGAAAAAATTATATATATATGTGTTATATATAAAAAATCTATAGACAGAAAAAATAATACAATAGAATACTGTATAATATCGAAAATCATATTGACAAAATGTAAAAAAATATATAAAATAATTAGTTTAGGGTTGACTAAAAAATGAATTTGTGCTATTATGTAAACATAGAAAAATTGGGAAGGTGATATGATGGCAACAGTTCAGACTTTAGAAAACATAAAAACTACTCTTGAAAAGCATATAGGCAAAAGAGTGCAGCTAAAGGCTAATAAGGGAAGAAAACAGATTGTCACAAAAAGAGGAGTACTTGAGGAAGCATATCCAAGTGTATTCATAGTAAGAGTAGACGACGGAGCTAATGGTTCATCTAGAATTTCTTATAGTTATTCAGATTTACTTACTTCTAATGTGAAATTACAGGTAATAAAAGCAAAATCTGAAGAGGATCGCAAAGTAAGCTAGGAACAAGATTTGAAAATTATAGAGTAAAAAATCTACAGTATACGATAAATAATCTATACTGTATAATTTTTTTTGAGCAAAATTTAATTATGTAACTCAAATTTGATTTAGAGAATAGGGAATTGTATATTATATACACAATTCCCTATTTTTTGTAGTATAATTAATTATATAAATTATTTATTTGCAAAATATGTCGGAGGATAGTGAAATGAAGGTTAAATGTAGAGCTAAAATAAATTTATCTATAGATGTACTTGGAAAGCTTCCAAATGGATATCATCTTGTTGAAATGATAATGCAGTCGATTGATTTATACGATATTCTCGACATAAAAGAGCGAAATGATGGAAAAATAGTACTTAAAAGCAAGAGTAAGGAAATACCACTTAATGAAAATAATATAGTGTATAAAGCAGCAAAACTCCTAAAAGAAAAAACAGGGGTAACAAAAGGTGCTGAAATTTTCATAGATAAGAGAATACCAGTTGCAGCAGGTATGGCTGGGGGGAGCACAAATGCCGCTGGAACTTTAGTAGCGCTTAATGATATATGGGAATTGGGGCTTAGTGAAACTCAATTAAAAGAAATAGGGTTTGAACTTGGCGCTGATGTTCCGTTCTGCATATCTGGAGGTGCGGTATTAGCAGAAAATTTAGGTGAACAACTTACAAATATAAAAGGTTTAAATAAAGATATTTTTGTGCTAGTATGTAAGCCAGAATTATTTGTATCTACAAAAGAAGTGTATGGTAAACTAGATATGTCTAATGTATCCAAAAGACCGGATAATAAATATCTTATAGAATGTCTTAAAGATGATAAAATAGATGAACTTGCAAAAAATATGTGTAATGTTTTAGAATCTGTGACATCTTTAATGCATCCAGAGATAGAAGATATAGAAAATATTATGAAAAGAAGTGATGTTCTAGGAACTATGATGAGTGGAAGTGGACCTACAGTATTTGGACTGTTTGATTCACAGGATAAGGCTGAAAAAGCAAAAGAAGAATTATTAGATAAATACAGACAAGTGTATCTTGTTAGAAGTGCTGAAAGGGGAATTGAATTAAATGGAAAATTTAACTAAATTAAATTTAGATAACTATAAACCACTTAGAGATGTTGTCTTTGAAAGTTTGAGAAAGGCTATAGTAGAAGGAAGTCTAAAACCTGGTCAAAGACTTATGGAAGTTCAGTTAGCAGAACAGTTAGGAGTAAGTAGAACACCTGTAAGAGAAGCGATAAGAAAATTAGAACTAGAAGGATTTGTTATAATGCTTCCTAGAAAAGGTGCATATGTAGCTGATATGTCTGTTAAAGATATAATAGATGTATTAGAAGTTAGATCTGCATTAGAAGGTCTTGCAGCAAACTTAGCAGCAGAAAGAATGGATGAAAAAGAAGTAGAAAATTTAAAAGAAATATCAGAGTCACTTAATGTTGCAATGGAAGGTGGAAACCTTGATGAAATTCTTAAAAAAGATGTAGAATTCCATCAGTGTATATTTGAAGCAGCTGGAAATAAAAAGCTTACTCAGATGATAAACTCTCTTTGGGAACAGGTATATAGATTTAGAGCAGGATATATGTCTGATAAAAATGCAATGATAGGTATAAAAGAAGAACATGCTCATCTTATAGACGCTATAGTAAGTGGTGATGGAGAAAGAGCATCTAAATGTGCTAAAAATCATATAGAAAGAGCAGAACAGTATATGATAGATAAAGCGGATAGAATATAAGGTATTAATCGATAAGGAGATTTATTATGGATAAAAGAGGAATCGGTGTTTTTGATTCTGGATTAGGAGGTCTTACAGTATTAAAAGAAATTAAAAGGATACTTCCTAATGAAGACCTGGTATATTTTGGAGATACTGCTAGAGTACCATATGGTCCTAGATCTAAAGAAACGATAATGAAATATACTTTTCAAGCGATAAATTTCTTACTAACAAAAGATGTAAAAGCTATAGTAATCGCTTGTAATACAGCTACAGCTAGAAGTTTAGTTGAAGCACAAGAAAAGTATGACATACCTATAATAGGTGTTATAGAGGCTGGTGCTAGAACAGCTGCAGCATCTACAAAGAATGGTAAGGTTGGTATTATAGGAACTGAAGGGACTATAAAATCAAAGGCATACAATACTGAAATCAAAAAAATAGATAAAAGAATAAAAGTATACGGTAAGGCTTGTTCTTTATTTGTACCTATAGTAGAAGAAGGTTGGGCAAATACTGAAGTTGCTAGACTTACTGCAAAAGAATATTTAAAAGATCTTGAAGAAAAAGGAGTGGACTCTATAGTACTTGGATGTACTCATTATCCACTATTAAAAAGAACTATAGGTGAGGAAGTAGGGATGGAAGTCAAACTTGTAAACCCTGCTAGAGAAACGGCAATAGACCTAAAAAATATACTTATAGAAAGAAATCTTTTAAATACAAAAGAGGAGCTTGGGGAATGTAAATACTTTGTATCGGATATAAACGTAAAATTCCCATCTATAGCCAGAGAATTTTTAAAAACTAAAATAGAAGTTGAAAAAGTAGAGATACAGAGATATTAAATTTATTATAAGCGAGGAAATATAGTGAGTAATAAAATAATAATAAAAACAAAACAGTACGATGTCGACGGAAATATGGACACTATAGAGCTAAAAGCGTATGGTCAGATTATAGAAAAAAAAGGTAGTATCTATATCAAGTACAATCAAAAGGAAGAAGATATGGAAGTGAAAAATACCATAAAAATATCAGAAGACTGTATAAAGGTTATAAAATCTGGAAGTGTAAATTCTACAATGACATTTACTAAAGGAAATAAACACACAAACAAATACGCAACTCCACAGGGAATATTTTTAATAGATACTAAGGTAAACGACTTTAAAATCTCAAATGGAGAAAAGAAATTAGAAGTACATTTGGATTATATGATAGAAATCCAAAATATGTTTGCTGGAAGAAATAAAATGATTATCAAAGTTGAAAAATAATTAAATTAAAAAAATAAGAGAATAATTTTTATAAGGTAGCGAAAAAGCTACCTTTTATTGCATTTATTTGGTATTATTATACTTAGGCGATTTATATAATAATATAAATCATTTGTTTACGACAAAATTTAAAAAGAGGTAGTAAATATGATATTTGACAGAGTTGTTGATACTATAGATAAACACAATATGATATCGTATGGAGATAAAATAATAGTTGGACTTTCAGGAGGTCCCGATTCAGTTTGTCTTCTTCATATATTAAATAGATTAAAAGAATCGAGAAATTTAAAGATATATGCAGCACACCTAAATCATCAGATAAGAGGTATTGAAGCACAAAAGGATGCACTATTTGTATCTGAGCTTTGTGACTCTCTTGAAATACCTGTATTTATAAAATCTGTAGATGTCCCAAAATATTGTGAAGAAAAAGGACTTTCTTTAGAAGAAGGTGCTAGAAATATAAGATATGATATGTTCTATGAGATAAAAAGAAGAACAGGAGCTAATAAAATAGCTATAGGACATAACATGAATGACCAGGCAGAAACAGTTATGATGAGAATTATGAGAGGAACTGGTCTGCAAGGTTTAAGAGGAATAGAATATACTAGAGAAAATGGTATAATTAGACCAATATTAGATATAGAAAGAAAGGATATAGAAGCTTATTGCGAGCAGCATGAGTTACATCCTAAAATAGATCAGACTAATCTAGAAAGTATATACACAAGAAATAGAATTAGATTAGAGCTTTTACCTTATATGCAGGAACATTTTAATAGTAATGTAGTAGAGTCTATAGTAAGACTTAGCAACAGTATGAAGAGCGATGGTGACTATTTGGATTCTGAAGCTATGAAAGCATACGATGAGGTAGCTACATTAGACGATAAAGCTGTAGAGGTAAATGTAGAAAAGTTATCTGGATACCATGAAGCTATACAGAGTAGAATAATAAGATATGCTATAAAAGATGTACTAGGTGATACAAACTTTGTAGATCAGAAGCATATTGAAGATGTTATGCAACTTATAGATACATCAAAAAATGGAAAAATGTTAAATCTTCCAAGAGGGGTATTTGCATATAGAAGAGCAGATAGTATACTATTTACATTAGAAGAAATAAAAGAAGATGAGATAGAATACAGCTATCATGTACCTAAGGATGGATTTATAAAAATAAAAGAGTTGGGTATATTAGTCGATTCTGACGTTATAACGATTGAAAAATATAGAAGTCTTAAAAAAGATTCATCTGTAAAAGCCGTTGATTTTGATAAGATAAAAGGGGGTATAACTGTAAGGAATAGACAGCCAGGGGATAAGATTAAGTTAAAAGGTGGAACTAAAAAGATAAAAGATCTATTTATAGATTTGAAGATACCTAGAGAAATGAGAAATAGAGTTCCAATTGTTGTTGACGAGGAAGAGGTAATTCTCGCTGGTGAATACAGAATGAATGAAAATTATAAAATTGATAAAAATACAAAAAAAGTGCTTAAATTCAGCATAAAAAAACTGTAGTACCTTAAAGAGGGGAGGAAATTTAATTTGAAAAAAATGCTAAGAGGAATGGTATTTTACGTTCTAATGTTAGCTATAATAGTAGGCGTTATTCAGTTTACTGGAAAAGAAGTAGAAGAAGTAAAAGAAATTCCGTTTTCAAAAGTATATCAAGAACTTAATGAAGGGGATATAGCCTCAATATATTTTGTGGATGATACATCTGTTGAGGGTGTGCTAAAGGATAAGACAAAATTCAAATCTTACATACCATCAGAAGTAAGAAGTGAGCAATTTGCGGATAAAGTTTTAGAACAGTCAAAACAGAATAAGCTAGTAATAGATGGTGAGCCTGAACCTACAACACCTTGGTTTATATCAATGCTTCCAACATTTATAATGCTTATATTCCTAGGAATACTTTGGTTCAGCTTTATGAATCAGTCTCAGGGCGGCGGAGGCAAAGTTATGAACTTTGGAAAATCTAAAGCCAAATTACACAAAGATGGAGATGGAGAAAAAGTAACATTTAACGATGTTGCTGGTCTTCAGGAAGAAAAAGAGGATTTACAGGAAGTTGTAGATTTCTTAAAAAATCCTAAAAAATACACGCAACTTGGTGCGAGAATACCAAAAGGTATACTTATGGTAGGACCTCCAGGTACAGGTAAAACATTCTTATCAAAAGCAGTAGCTGGAGAAGCTGGGGTACCATTCTTCAGTATAAGTGGTTCTGATTTCGTTGAAATGTTCGTTGGGGTAGGTGCATCTAGAGTTAGATCACTATTTGAAGATGCTAAGAAAAATGCTCCAGCAATAATATTCATAGACGAAATAGATGCTGTTGGTAGAAAAAGAGGTGCTGGTCTAGGTGGAGGACACGACGAAAGAGAACAGACACTTAACCAGTTACTAGTTGAAATGGACGGTTTCGGAATTAATCAGGGTATAATAATAATGGCTGCAACAAATAGACCAGATATACTAGACCCTGCACTTTTAAGACCAGGTAGATTTGATAGACAGGTTGTAGTTGGAACTCCTGATGTTAAAGGTAGAGAAGCTATATTTAAAGTTCACTCAAGAAAGAAACCTCTAGCAGACGATGTTAGATTAGACGTATTAGCTAAGAGAACACCAGGATTTACTCCTGCAGATATAGAAAACCTTATGAATGAAGCAGCTATATTAACTGCTAGAAAAGGTGAAAAGAAAATAAGAATGGCTACTATAGAAGAATCTATAACTAAAGTTATAGTTGGGGTAGCTAAAAAATCAAGAGTAATAAGCGATAAAGAAAAAAGACTTACTGCATACCATGAAGCAGGACACGCTGTATGTGCTCACCTATTAGAAAATGTAAGCCCAGTACATCAGGTAACAATAATACCTAGAGGTATGGCTGGTGGATTTACAATGCAGCTACCTATAGAAGATAAGTACTTTGCTACTAAGAGAGATATGGAAGAAAATATAATCGTTATGCTTGGTGGTAGAGTAGCTGAAGAGTTAGTTCTTAAAGATATATCTACTGGAGCTTCTAATGACCTTGAAAGAGTTAGTCAGACTGCTAGAGATATGGTTAAGAAATACGGTATGAGTGCTAAGATAGGACCTATGACATTCGACAGTGAAGGAGAGGTATTCTTAGGAAACAGTATATCAAACACTAGAACATACTCAGAAGAAGTTGCAAATGAAATAGATGTAGAAATAAGAAACATAATAATAGGTGCTTACGAAATGACTAAGAAAATCCTATCAGAAAATATGGATAAATTAGAAAATGTAGCACAGGCACTTCTAGTATATGAAACACTAGATGCAGAAGAATTTGTAAAAGCTATAGACGGAACTCTTCCTCTAGATGTCGATTTAAATGAAGTAGAAGAAGCTAAAAAAAGAGAAGCCGGCGCTATAGATTACAAAGCTGACTTTGTAGAAGTTAAAGACGAAACTACAGAAGAAGAAAATTCTACAGTTGCAGAAGTAGTTGAAGAAAACAATGATAACACTTCTGATAAAGTAGAAGAAAAAGAAGACAACACTTCTGATGAAGAGTAAGTCTATAAATAAAAAGATAAATTAGGGGGAAGGTGGATACCTTCCCTTTTTTATACATGAATTATTTGCAATTGTTTTATGATTTGTGAAAAGGGAGAAAAGAAATGAGCAAGGATAATAGAAAAAGAATAATAGAGATGTTATCTAATTCTGGAGAGGAGTTTATATCTGGAGAGAGTATTTCTAAAGAACTTGGAATTTCTAGGGCAGCTGTATGGAAGCATATAAACTACTTAAAGGAAAATGGATATGAGATAGAAGCGATAAATAAAAAAGGATATAGGATTGTAGATGTAAATTCAGATGTTATAATACCAGAGCAGATAACTGCAAATTTAGATACAAAATTTGTGGGACAAAATATAAAATATTTCCAGGAGATAGATTCTACAAATAATTATGCAAAAGATAATTTTGAGTCTTTAAAAGATGGAACTCTTATCATATCTGAGTATCAATCTGCTGGTAAGGGAAGACTTGGAAAAAACTGGCAATCAAATATCGGAGAAGGTATATGGATGAGTCTGATGTTAAAACCAGAGATACCAGTATATAAGGCTCCGTTTTTGACACTTGTTGCTGGAGCAGCCATATTAAATGCTTTTAGAAATATTGGTGTAGATGCTGAGATAAAATGGCCTAACGATATAGTTTTAAATGGTAAAAAGATGTGTGGAATTCTTACTGAGATGGTTGCAGAAGTGGAGAAAGTTGGATGTGTAGTTATAGGTATGGGAATAAATGTAAATACAATGTTATTTCCCGGGGAATTATCTGAAAAAGCTACTTCTCTAAAAAAAGAAGGGTTTGAACTTAAAAGATCGGATATAATAAGAGAGATTATGCACGAATTTGAAAAACTTTATACTACATATATAGAGTATGGAAGTAAAGAAGAAGTAATAAGCGTATGTAGAAAATACTCTGTTCTTATAGGTAAAGATGTTTATATTATAAATAAGAATCATAGAGAAAAAGTGTACTGTATGGATATAAGTGATGATGGAAATCTTATAGTAAAACACGATGACGGAGTGATTGAAGAAGTGATATCTGGAGAGGTATCTGTAAGAGGACAAAATGGTTATATTTAATCACTTTGTATACAATATTATTGACATAGATATACCTAGTTGTTAAAATAACTATGCTAGGGAGATGTATAAGAGAAAATAATCTGATATAAATTAGAATACGAAAGAAGGATAAGATTTATGTTATTAGTATTTGATGTGGGAAATACAAATATGGTTTTAGGACTATATGATGGAGATAAACTTGAAAAACATTGGAGAATTCATACAGATAAATATAAAACTTCAGACGAATATGGAATGCTTATAAAGGATTTATTCAGACATTATGATTTAAAAATAGAGGATATAGACGATGTTATAATATCTTCTGTTGTGCCTGATGTTATGCATTCTTTAGAAAATTTTGCTAGAAAATACTGCGATAAAGAAGCTATGGTAGTAGGTCCTGGAATAAAAACAGGGCTTAATATAAAATACGACAATCCAAGACAGGTTGGAGCAGATAGAATAGTAAATGCTGTTGCAGCTATAGAAAAATATGGATATCCATTAATAATAGTAGATTTTGGAACAGCGACAACTTTCTGTGCAATATCTGAGTTAGGAGAATATCTAGGAGGAACAATAGCGCCAGGAGTTAAGATTTCAAGTGAAGCTTTATTCCAGAGAGCATCTAAACTTCCTAGAGTAGAGCTTATAAAACCAGGTACAGTAATAGCAAAAAATACTGTTTCTGCAATGCAGGCCGGTCTTATATACGGGTATGTAGGCCTTGTAGATAAGATAATCGAAATGATGAAGGAAGAGTTAAAAAATCCTGATGTAAAAGTAGTAGCTACAGGAGGTCTTGCTGGACTTATATCGTCTGAAACAGATAGTATAGATGAAATAGATAAATTCCTTACATTAGAAGGACTTAGAATGATATACGAAAAAAATAAAGATAATGAATAATTACGGAATTAATTTTATAGATTGGAGGTACTTTGATAGTGCCTCTAATTTTTTTATCTACTTAAGGGTGGTGTTATTGAAGAATAGAGGAGTTTTGTGTTAATATAATACCATTGACTTTATGAAAATTAGATTTAAATAGAAAGGAAGTGTAATATGAGAATAGGTGATGTAGTCCTAGAAAATGAAGTTTTTTTAGCCCCTATGGCTGGAGTTACTGATTTAGCATTTAGACTTATATGCAAAGAATACGGTAGTGGGCTTTTATATACAGAGATGATAAATGCAAAGGCTCTTTGCTACGATGATGAAAAGACAAAGGGAATGCTTAAAATAGAAGAAGAGGAGCATCCTGTCGCTGTACAGATATTTGGATCTGAGCCAGAATTTATAGCAGGTGCGACAGAGATTTTAAATGAACATTCAAATGAGATACTAGATATAAATATGGGATGTCCTGCTCCAAAAGTTGTAAAAAATGGAGATGGTTCAGCTTTAATGAAAACTCCAGAGCTTGCAGCAAAAGTTATAGAGGCAGCAGCGAAAAAATCTAAGAAACCTGTTACAGTTAAGTTTAGAAAAGGTTGGGATGAAGATAGCATAAATGCTGTAGAGTTTGCTAAGATGGCAGAGGCAAGTGGTGCTCAGGCGATAACTATTCATGGAAGAACTAGAGCACAGTATTATTCAGGCACTGCTGATTGGGACATAATAGAAGAAATCAAAAATGCAGTTAAAATTCCTGTTATAGGGAATGGAGATATAGTGACAATTGAAGATGCTATAAATATAAGGAAAAAAACTGGCTGCGATGCGATAATGATAGGTCGTGGTGCTCAGGGAAATCCGTGGATATTCAATAGAATAAATCATTATATGAAAACGGGAGAGATACTTCCAGAGCCAACTGCAGAGGAAAAAATAAGAACAGCTATAAAACACTTCAATCTTGCAATTAAAGAAGATGGAGAGTATGTGGCTGTTAGAGAAATGAGAAAACATTTAGGTTGGTATTTAAAGGGAATGAAAAAATCTGCTAGACTTAGAGATGAGATAAACAAGCTAGAATCAGCCGAAGAAGTGGTTGGCAGATTAGAGGCATATATAGCTGAATCCTTGACATAATGCGAATATTAGCCTATAATATAGCGGATAAAGTAAAATAATGGAGATTTAATACCCATTTAAAATAAATAGAAAATTTAATATTATTTACGAGAAGGAGTTTAATAAGAAAAATGGAAGCAAATAAAGAAATATTATTAACTCAGGAAGGTTTTGACAAACTAGAAGCTGAGCTTGAAGAATTAAAAACAGTTGGTAGAAAAGATGTTGCCGAAAAATTAAAAGTAGCTATATCATACGGGGATTTATCAGAAAATGCTGAGTACGATGAAGCTAAAAAAGAACAGGCAGAATTAGAAGAAAAAATATTAAAAATAGAAAACATGATAAGAAAAGCAACTATAATAGATGAAGAATCTATAGATTTAAGTAAAGTAACTGCTGGATCAATAGTAAAACTTTACGATTATGATTTTGAAGAAGAAGTTACTTACACAATAGTTGGTTCAACAGAAGCAGATCCATTTGCAGGTAAGATATCAAATGAATCTCCAATAGGAAAAGCTATATTAGGAAAATCTGAAGGTGATGAAGTAGAAGTTCAGGTTCCAGATGGAGTAGTTAAATACAAAATACTATCAATAAGCAGATAATAAATTTATAAATGATTAAAACGCATATGAAATTAGGCAGATAATAAATTTATAAATAGTTAAATAAAAATCTAAATGGAGGTGCAATATGAGCAATAATAAAAATACTGAAGCAAATGTAGAAATGACTAGTGAAGAATTAAGTGAAGTGCTTCAGGTAAGAAGAGATAAACTAGCTAATTTACAGGAAATGGGAAGAGATCCATTCAAGGAAAGTAGATACGATAGAACTCATTACTCTGTACAGGTAAAAGAAGGATTCGAAGCTTTAGAAGGAGAAACTGTTAAGATTGCTGGACGTATGATGAGCAAGAGAATACAGGGTAAAGCAGGATTCATAGATATACAGGATGCTGAAGGTAGAATACAGTCTTACGTTAGAAAGGATAGATTAGGCGATGAAGAATACACTATATTCAAAACTTACGATATAGGTGATATAGTTGGTATAGAAGGTGAAGTATTCATAACTAAAAGAGGAGAAATATCAGTAAAAGCAGATAAAGTTACTTTATTATCTAAATCTTTACAGATATTACCAGAAAAATACCATGGATTAAAAGACCAGGAATTAAGATATAGACAGAGATATGTTGACCTTATAGTTAATCCAGAAGTTAAGGATGCATTCATAACAAGAACTAAAGCTCTTAAAGCTTTAAGATCTTACTTAGATGAAAGAGGATTCTTAGAAGTTGAAACACCAATATTAAATACTATAGCTGGTGGAGCAAACGCTAGACCTTTCATAACTCACCACAATACTTTACATATACCAATGTACTTAAGAATAGCTAACGAATTATACTTAAAAAGATTAATAGTTGGTGGATTTGATAAAGTTTACGAAATGGGAAGAATGTTCAGAAATGAAGGTATGGACATGAAACACAACCCAGAATATACAGCAATAGAATTATACCAGGCATATGCTGACTACACAGATATGATGGAAATAACTGAAAATCTTATAGCTCATATGGCAGAAGTTGCTACAGGAAGCACAAAAATAGTTTACCAGGGTAAAGAAATAGACTTCAAACCACCTTGGAGAAGAATGACTATGATAGACTGTGTTAAAGAATTCTCTGGAGTAGACTTCAATGAAATAAACACAGATGAAGAAGCTATAGCTATAGCTAAAGAAAAAGGTATAGAAATAAAACCTGGAATGAGAAGAGGGGAAATAATAGCTGAGTTCTTTGAAGAATTCGGTGAAGATAAATTAGTGCAGCCTACATTTATAACTCATCATCCAGTTGAAATATCTCCATTATCTAAGAGAAATAATGAAGATCCAAGACTTACTGATAGATTTGAAGCTTTTGCTAATGGATGGGAGCTTGCTAATGCATTCTCTGAACTTAATGACCCAATCGACCAGAAAGGTAGATTTATGGATCAGTTAAGAAAGAAAGAGCTTGGAGATGACGAAGCTTGTGATATGGACGAAGATTTCTTAAATGCTCTTGAAGTAGGTCTTCCTCCAACAGGTGGACTAGGAATAGGTATAGATAGAGTTATAATGCTTCTTACTGACTCATCATCAATAAGAGACGTATTATTATTCCCTACTATGAAACCAATAGAAAAACAGGAAGAATCTGCTGAATAATAAAATTGATTTGTTTGATTGAAATTAATATTTATAAAATTTGATAGATAGGACTATTTAACTTTGTTGTTAAGTAGTCCTTTTTTATTGTTATACTAATAAAAAATTGTTGTGTCTATGATAAAGAAATGGATAACAATATATTTGTTATTTGAAAAAATCAAATTTATTATCTATATTTTTGAAAAGATACGAAGAAAAATTAGAAAATATAAATATATTTGGAAGATAAAATAAAAGTAAAATACGAACAAAAATAAATATAATTGACTAAAAGATAAATTATGTACTGAATTATAAAATGATAAAAATTAATAAAGAACGATAATTTTTAAAATGTAAAAAAATAATAAAAAAAAGTTAAAAAAAGTGTTGACCTAGTTGAGTAAAGGTGATATTATAATACTTGTCCTTGAGAGAGGGCAAGAAAATAAAAAACAAAACGAAAGTTTTAAATGAACTTTGAAAACTGAACAGCAGATATATTTAGTTCGAACGAACAGTTCGAACGCCATACAAACCATGCCAGATATTTTGAGATAACATCTGAGCGGATTTAAATTTTATTTTGAGCAACGGAATTTTGAGCATTAGCGAAAAATTCGTTGGCGATATAAAATTTCTTCGAAATTTTATTTTGAGAGTTTGATCCTGGCTCAGGATGAACGCTGGCGGCGTGCCTAACACATGCAAGTCGAGCGATTCTCTTCGGAGAAGAGCGGCGGACGGGTGAGTAACGCGTGGGTAACCTGCCCTGTACACACGGATAACATACCGAAAGGTATGCTAATACGGGATGATATATAAGAGTCGCATGACTTTTATATCAAAGATTTTTCGGTACAGGATGGACCCGCGTCTGATTAGCTTGTTGGCGGGGTAACGGCCCACCAAGGCGACGATCAGTAGC
>NZ_JBLOUI010000024.1:0-37788 GCF_047807365.1 Peptacetobacter sp. AB800
TTGTTAGGTTTATTTGTTGTGCAATTTTTTAAAATTTTTGAAATCAAGTTTAACCCATCGATTTATTTTTTGTTTCGAGAGTATTTTTTTCATATCAAGTTAACAAAACCCTATTTTAGTTATCATTTTAATTATAGAAATATTTCAAGATATATGCAACAAATTTCAAGAAAAAAGAAGTTTCTAAATACCTTTTATTTAATTTTCATAATTTTAATGAGTATTTTTTTCTTGTTAAATTTTTTTTATATTTTTTTGTAATTTTATTTTTCATTTCAAAAATTTATCTTTTGACAAATTAATGTTTTCGTGATAACATTAACTTGTACAGAGTTAATAAGGACACTGTTTAGAAGTTTTCAATAATTCACTTAATATTTTAAATTTCATTTTTGATTTTATATTTTTAAAATTTGAATCGTTATATTCTGACAATTAATATGTAAAACAAGCTTTAGGTTCAAAAATAAGCAATAGGAAAATCCTATTGCTCTTTTTTTACTTTTGGATTATATTTTATATTAATAAAATTTTATTATTTCATTGTTTAGTAGCGTTATCCTCTTAAATAACAGTTCAAATCCTTTTATAAATAATCCCCACATATCTAGAAGATCTTCTATTAGCATTTTTGAATTAATTTGCTTTTCTTTTGGTTTTAAAGATAATGATATATAGTCATCTTTTTCTTCATTCATTCCCTTTTTTAATATTTGAAGTATTTTTTCATCGACTTTTTTATATTCATATGTGCGAAGTGGTATGAATCCTATTCCTGGATTGCTTCTATGTGTAAATGAATGTCTTATTTCTTCAAAAATATATTTATAACTATCTGGCTTAAAATTTTCACTTAATACTTTTTTTATTAGCGTATATTCATATTCACTTATCCACTCTGGATTATCCAGATTATCTTCATTCATTTTTTTTAATAATCTATTAAAACTTAACTTCTCATAATTTATTTCTATTTCTCTATTAAATAGTTCCATTATTAAATACGCTAATTTTTCTCTTATTGAATATAAATCATATATAACTAGTTTAAAATATCTTTCTCTTGATGTAATTACATAGGAGGATAATTTTTTGTCTGAATAATATATTTTTTCATATGAAAGCAAGTATAATAATTCTTCCACTATAATTCCTATAAAATACTCTATTTCTATAAGCCATTCATTTATATTAGCCGTATATTTTCTATTTTTTAAAACCTCATTTGTAGGAACTTCTATAATTCCTAGCTCTTTCGTTTCAAACTCTAAATTTGGTACTTTTTTATTTTTAATATTATTTTCCATAATTTCATACACTCTATATTGTATATTAATATAAATTTCTTTATCAAAAATACTATCCATTCTTTACACTCTTTTCTTTTAAAATTTAAAAGGAACCAGGCGATTCTCTGATTCCTTAATATATACTATTTAATTGAATTCTATTTCTCCATCTTTTATAGCCTTTACAGAAACAAGAGATTCTATTCTTATTCCATTTGCTTCTAGTATTGGTCTACCTTCCTGATATGCTTTTTCTATTACTATTCCTACACCTTCTAATACTGCTCCAGCCTGTTCTATAATGTCTTTTAATCCCATTACAGCTCCACCTTTAGCTAGAAAATCGTCTATTATTATAACTCTATCTCCTTTATTTAGGTACTGTTTATTTATTCTTACAGAGTATTCTTTCTGTTTAGTGTATGAATATACTGAAGTTTCATATACATCTGTATCCATATTATTAGACATTGTTTTCTTTGCGAATACAACTGGAACATTATTAAAGTACTGAGATGCTATAGATGCTATTGCTATTCCTGAAGCTTCTATTGTAACTATTTTATCTATTTTTTCTATATCTTTAAATCTTTCTGCGAATTCTTTTCCTATTTCATTAAGAAGGTTTATATCTAACTGATGATTAAGGAATGCTCCAACCTGTATTATGTCAGTTCCTTTTGCTCCACCTTCATTTAATATTTTATTTTTTAATAATTCCATACTTCTTACCTCCATTTTTATAATTTTATATTTTTTTAATATAAATATTTTTTTATCCGTTTAATTTATATAATATTAAATTATATATTATTGATAGAAAATCTTCAATAAATATTATAAATTTATGCGAATATTTTCTTGATTAAAGCAATAATTGTTCTTATAAATATTGACTATTTTTCGTTTTAATGTTAAACTTTAAAGAAATAATTATTATCTAAATCAATTTATAAAAGATACAGCTTTGGTAGTTCCATGCAAGTGTCTTTTTTTGACTTATAACAAAAAAATATATTTACATTTATAAAAATTATATAAGGAGTGACTTAAGAAATGGCATATTATTTTGAAACACCATCTCATACTTTTAGTGAATACCTACTAGTACCAGGATATTCTTCAGCTAATTGTATACCTGCTAATGTTAGTTTAAAAACACCATTAGTAAAATTTAGAAAAGGTGAAGAAGAATCACCAATATCAATGAACATACCTATGACTTCTGCTATAATGCAGGCAGTTTCTGATGACAACATGGCAATAGCACTTGCTAAAGAGGGTGGTATATCTTTCATATACGGTTCTCAGACTATAGAAAATCAGGCTGCTATGGTAGCTAGAGTTAAATCTTACAAAGCTGGTTTTGTAGAAAGTGATTCTAACCTTACTCCAGACAGCACATTAGCTGATATACTTGAATTAAAAGAAAAAACTGGACATTCTACAGTTGCTATAACTGATGATGGAACAGCTCACGGTAAATTATTAGGTATAGTTGCTAGCCGTGACTACAGAGTTAGTAGAATGGACTTAGATACAAAAGTATCTGAATTCATGACTCCATTAGATCAGATAGTTTCTGCACCTAAAGATGTTACATTAAAAGAAGCTAACAACATAATATGGGATAACAAATTAAATTCTCTTCCAGTTGTTGACGATGAAGGAAAATTAGTTTACATAGTATTCAGAAAAGACTACGCTTCTCACAAAGAAAATCCCCTTGAATTATTAGATGATTCTAAGAGATATGTTGTTGGTGCTGGTATAAACACTAGAGACTACGCAGAAAGAGTTCCTGCTCTTGTTGAAGCTGGTGTAGACGTATTATGTATAGACTCTTCTGAAGGTTTCTCTGAATGGCAGAAACTTACAATAGATTGGATAAGAGAACACTACGGTGATACTGTTAAAGTTGGTGCTGGTAACGTTGTTGACGAAGAAGGATTTAGATTCCTTGCAGAAGCTGGTGCAGACTTCATAAAAATCGGTATCGGTGGTGGTTCTATATGTATAACAAGAGAACAGAAAGGTATCGGTAGAGGACAGGCTACTTCAGTTATAGAAGTTGCAGCTGCTAGAGATAAATACTTTGAAGAAACTGGTGTTTATATACCAATATGTTCAGATGGTGGTATAGTTTACGATCATCATATAACATTAGCACTTGCTATGGGTTCTGACTTCGTTATGCTTGGTAGATACTTCTCTAGATTCGATGAATCTCCAACAAACAAAGTTAATATAAACGGAAGCTACATGAAGGAATACTGGGGTGAAGGTTCTGCAAGAGCTAGAAACTGGCAGAGATACGACCTTGGTGGAGATAAAAAACTTTCATTTGAAGAAGGTGTTGACTCATATGTGCCATATGCTGGTTCATTAAAAGACAACGTAAATGCTTCTTTAGCTAAAGTTAGATCTACTATGTGTAACTGTGGTGCTCTTAGCATACCAGAATTACAGAAAAACGCTAAATTAACTCTAGTTTCTGCTACAAGTATAGTAGAAGGTGGAGCACACGACGTTTTACTAAAAGACAATAGAAACTTATAATATGTAATTGAATATAGAGATAATTTAGGAGTAGAGAAATCTACTCCTTTTTCTTTACTTTATTTTTCATTACATTTAATTCTTTAGAATAGGGTAATCTTCATATACATATTATCAAAAAATATTCTGTTTAATTGTAATAAAAAAGAGGCTATCACAGTAATCTGTAATAACCTCTTCATAATCCAGTTTTTATCTAAGAATATTATTTTTATTTATCGATATTATGCTATGAAACCAGCTTCTTTAAGATGTGCTGCAGCTTCTTCACCTTTAGCTTCATTTACTAAAACTATTGGTCCAGTACATCCCATTCCACTTTCTGCATATATACCTTTTTTCCATAATGTTTCAACAGCATCATCAAGTTCCATTATATCTACACCAGCTATCTGATGAGTTACAACTTCTTTGTCTGGCATTTTAACTTCTTCAGCTTCACCTTTGTCTTCTTTTTTAGCGTTAAGAGAAGCTATTATGTTATCTAAGCCAGCTTTTTTAGCGTCTGCATATTCATTTCTTGCAACGTCACTTACATTACCAAGAACAGCTTCGTATGCATATTTTAATGCATTAGCAACAACAGGAGATCCTGACGCTCTAGAAACTATGAATATTTTTCTATCGTAGTCTTCACCTACACCAGGTCCGTATCCGAATCCCTGAGATTCGAAATCTCCACCAGTTGTGAATGAAGAGAATACTTTCATTAATAGGTTTCCTGTTAATGTATCAGTAACCATTACATCTGGAGTACCTGCAAGAAGGTCATTACCTCTCATTACACATCCTCCGTCAGCTCTCATAGATTCAGCAAATTCTATTCCGTATCCGTTAGACTGTAATTCTTTTAAGAATTTTTCTACCTGTCTAGCTCCATCAACGTTTAATATACCTACTTTAGGATTTTCTATACCTATTGATTTAGCTGCAGATATTCCGTATACAGCATTTCTTATCATTGCTTCTATTCTGTTAGTTGCACTTGTTCCTGTAGTAGTAGCAAGTATCATTTCTTTACCTCTACCTGGAGTAAGTACTCTACCAACTGTAGAAACACCTATTGGGAAATTATAGTGCATAGTTACACATGCATCTATGTATTTGCTGTCTAGAAGTTCTTCCATTTTTTTATGCATTTCAGATTCTTCGTTTACTTCAACTATTTCAAGATCAGTATCAACTTTTGGTCCTATTAAAACTATATCAAATAATTTTGATTTAGCTAATTCAGCACCTTTAACTAAGTTTTCTACACCGTGTTCACTTCCAAGAGTTGTTAAACCTATTCTTACTTTAGGTCCGAAGTCTCCACTTTCTATTGCATTAGCTACTTCTAGGAATACATCTGCTATTATATTTTTTGATGACATAATTTCACCCCTATTCCTGCACCATATCTAATGCCATTTTTTTCATTGTTTCAGCTATTATTTTTTTGATTTCATCTTTAGAAACACCAGCTGCTTCTTCTTCTACACCGTTATTTCTTTCAACAACTACAGATACACCGTCGAATAAGTTAGTCATTCTTCCTAAGAATAAACTTCCTTTACCAACTATCATAGCTCTGTTTTTGTCACCAGTTGTTAAGTCATCTATCATAAATCCTATGTAAGGAACTCCTGATGGTATATGACCCTGAGTTGGAGCCCAACCTGGTAAACCGTGTCCAGCTATAAAGTTTTTAAGTTCTTTCTTTTCTAAGTCTCCACGTTTAACAGCAAGAGCACCTATCATTTTGTAGTTTGCTTCTGGTACGTTACCTGCACCAGCTGGTTTTGTTATATCTGGGTTCTGCATTTCTACAGAGAATACATCAACATCAGTTATTTTTAAGTTACCTTTATCTAATCCTTCTGCTATTAAAGCACCCATAACAGCCTGAGGAGCTGATCCTGTAGCAACAGTATGGTTACCAACTAAGTCAGTTCTTATAACTGGGCTAACACCGTCATTTTCAGATACTAGTACTGCAAATCCTCCAACAACGTCTTCTAATACTGGAAGACCTTTTTTAACATGGTCTTTAGCATTCATACCTAATTTAGCAGTTGCTCCACCAGCTACTACCATTACATTTTTGTATATTCCAGCTTTTACAAGAGCTGCTGCATGTATTAATGCATGAGTAGGTCCTGCACAGAATCCTCTTGTATCTGATCCTGTTGCATTCTGTATTCCAGCTATTTCAGCTATAGATTTTGCGAAGTTTCCTCCACCTCTCTGGTTTATATCTCCACAAGCTTCTTCAGAACATTCTATAACGTATCCTATTTCATTTCTATCTACTGAAGAATGTCTTAACATATGTAAAGCTGCTAACACACCTGATGCTTTAACAACTAAGTTTTCGAACATTGTATGAGCATTTAAGTTAACGTCAACATCATGAGCTGCTCTAACATAACCAACCATTTTACCTTCATGCATTAAAACTTCTGCTGCATGAGAAGCTATTAATTCTTCTGCATTTGATATATCACAAGCTTTTAATTTATCCATAAATGGTGCTAATTCTGGGTAGTTAGCTTCTATTTTAGGTTTTACTTCTGAAACGAATTCTTCTGATAATTCAACTAAGTCGAATACGTCACATATCTGCATTAAAGCTATAAATTCGTCCTGAGGCATTATTTCACCCATTTTACCTTCTCTTGTTCCTTCAACTTTTGTTTCACACCAAGGTAAAGGCATATCATTTAATTCTTCTGGTCTATGGTTTCCTATGTAAACCTGGTTTGGCATATAGTTAACTACATCTTCGTAGCTTCTTATATGGCTTCCTACTTCTTTTAGGAAATCAGAATCTGGATTTGTAGCTCTTTCTACTACACATGTACTACCATTCTGTACTATCATATCTGGTGTATGAACTAGTACATATCCTGCACTTTTAAATACTGGAAAAGTCATTTTTCGGCACCCCCGCGATTTTATTGTTTGTTTATGATAAAAATTTTATTTATAATTAATAAAATTAATTATTTTCAAAATCATTAAAGCAAATTTTTTTGCTTTATTCTAAGATAACTTCAAATAATTTTATCTCTAGATCTAATACATTTTATAATATGTAAATCATAATCATATATAAATAATTTAAAAATAAAAAAATCTTAATATAATTCTCTTAATATTATTATAGATTCCGCAGATGCCCGAAAGCATCCACGAAATCTATTGTTTCAAAGTATTATTAGCTTTTATAGACTAGTCTTCGAATACTGTCTGTCCATCAACTTCTACAGTTAATGCGTGTAATGCTTTTTCTACTAATCTTCTTCTTAAAGATTTTTCTTCAGCTGGATCTAAAGCTGGATTTCCTAAAGGATGAGGTATAGCTATTGTAGGAACTATTCTATTTGCTCCAACAGTTAAAGATATTGGAACTACTGTACACATGTGTACTACTGGTAGTCCAGCTCTTTCTATTTCTTTTACCATAGTTGCACCGCAACGAGTACAAGTACCTCAAGTAGATGTTAGTATAACTGCATCTACACCAGCTTCAACTAGTTTTTTAGCATATTCAGCTGCGAATTTTTTAGAACTTGCAACTGCAGTACCATTACCAACTGTTGAGTAGAAGTAGTTGTGTAATTTTCCTATTACGCCTTCTTTTTCAAGATCTCTTAAAACGTCTACTGGTAAAACTCTATCAGCATCTTCATTAGCATATACTGGGTCGAATCCACCGTGAGCTGTTTCATAAGTTTCTTCTGTAAGGTCCATTACTCCTTCTATTGAGTATTCACCGTATTTAGAAGCTGAAGAAGATTCTATTCTATCTGGGTTTCCTTTTGGAACTATACCACCAGAAGTAACTAATGCTATTGTAGCTTTAGATAAATCTTTTACAGCTGGGTTAGGATCTACTCTATCGAAGTCAGGCATTGGATATTCAGTTACGAATTCTTCACCTTTTATTTTCTTGATAAGCATATCAACTGCTCTCTTAGATCCTCTATCTTCTGCGAAGTAGTTAACTCTTACTCCTCTAGCTATGTATCCTTCTTCAGCTGGAGATCCTATTTCTTCTCCGTTAGCTAATTTTTTAGCTAATTTAGCCATTTTAGGAAGTGCTTTTCTCATTCCTGCTGCAGAGTCAGAAGTTTCTATTATATATAGATCTTTCTTGAACATATCTGCACCTGGGTTTTCTACATACATACCTGTTAAACAAGGTATATTTAAAGCTTCTTTAACAACTTTTGTTATAGTACCTGCTGCAACACCGTATCTACCAGCATTGAATGCAGGACCAGCTATGAATAAGTCTGGTTCAAAACCTTTTATTAATTCAAGTACTTCTGCACTTGCTTCATCCATATTTTCACCGAAGTAACTGTCACCACAAACAACTGTAGCAACTATTTCTATATCTTCACCTAATTTACTATTAAGCTGTACGCTTATAGGAGGTAAAGTTTCTGCCACGTGTGGCTTAGTATCGGCTTTTTCTTCTCCACCTATTCCGGCGAAGAACTGGTTTACATAATGAACTGCTTTTATTGCCATTTCATCGTCCTCCTAGAATTAATTGTATTTACAATATTCGTCTCTTATTTCTTTCATTTCGTCAGCTATTTCGTCTACATCAAGAACCATTTCCATCATTCCAACCTGTTCTTCGTAAACTTCTTCGTCGAATAATTCTTTAACTTCTTCTTCAACAACGTGGTATACTGCTAATCCTAATTCAACACCTGCTAAAGGTCCAGCAAAAGTAGGGTCTCCTGCTGTAACTGTTTCTGCTGCAAGACCTGCAGCTTCGGCTTCAGCGGCACCTAGTAATATCACAAGATTTTCAGCTCCGAATTTATCGGCAGCATCTTTAACTCTCTTCTGATTTTCTAAGTCCATAGCCCCAGCAGCTGTTCAGACGAAACATTCTGTTGCTGAGAATATAACTTCTGCGCTGTCAACTGTTTTAACACATTCTTCTATTGCAGGTCCTGGCACACCATCACGGTCGCCTATTATCATGACCTTTTTATTTTCAAGTACGCTCATAATAGTCCTCCTAATTAAATTTTTCTTTATTATTTTTTATATTTTTATTATTATTTTACAGTCTATACTGTAAAGTTGATTTTAAATTTAGATATTGATTAATATCCTTTTGCAGTTAAATATCCGAAACCAGTTTCGTTAGTAGCACCAGTTATAGCCTGTATTTCTACTTCTATAGTTCCGTCTGGTCTTAATGCTCCAGCAGCTCCACCTGCTATTACATCAACTGCTTCTATATGTCCTATAACTCTATCAAGTTTAGGTAAGTTTATAACCTGGTTAGCATTTCCTCCAGTTACAACAGCATTTGCTCTAACGTCTGCATCTGCTAATGACTGAGAAGCACCATCTCTACCAGCATATTCATCTGTTACTATAACAGTTTTAACACCCTGCATTTCTATTTTTTTACAGTTCATTATTAAGTCTGTATCAGGGTTACCGAAACCTTCCTGAGATACTATAACAGCATCTAATCCAAGGTATTTACATAATTTTGAAGACCAGTTTGAAGATCTTTCTTTGTCAGCTAAGTAAACATTTTCATTAGTTATTATAACACCCATGAAGTTTATTTCTTTTCCGTGCTGAGCATATAATTCTTCTATTACACCATTGTTCATGTGTACATAACTTGGGTTTTTATCACATGCAGAAACACAGTTACCACTTACTATAGCAGTATCAAGTACTTCTGTTGGGTAAAGTATTGTTGGAACTATCTGTTTAGCATCTACACCGTATACGTAAGTATCGTGTAATAGTCCCTGAGTCTGAAGCATGTAAACATATCCAACTTTTGGTAGTTCTGGATATTCTGCAGCCTGTTCGAATAATGGTTTAGTTTCATATACAGATACTTCATCAGGAGTAAGTTCTTTAGCAACTTTTCCTAAGTAAGCAGCAGCTTTGAATCCTATCATTCTAACAGCTTTTTCATGATCATGCTGTTTTAAACCATCTACTGGTTCAGCTATAACAACAACGTTGTTTAATTTTGAGAATGGAGTATATTTAGCTCCTTCTCCTGTCATGTCTACTATACCTTCCTGGAAACCAACTATTTTACCAGTTGTAACTACAGCAACACCTTTTAATGCATGAGTTCTACCTTCACCAACTGTATCAACTTTAGATATGATACCTGGGAACACTCCACCGTTACCTTCTACCTTAACTCTTGGTTCGATAACATCTTTAACTGGTGTTATTCTTATGCTTTCACCTGGGTGAGCTAATTCTATATCTATTGATTTGATATGTTCATCTCCACCTATTTCCTGTAGCATCTCTTCTTTGTTTACGAATAAAACACCATCTTTAACTTCAGTTTTTTCACCAAACTGAACATCTTTTATAAAGATTTTTCCTAATTCAAGACGCATAACGCACCTCCCATAAATTTTTGTATAAAATTAACCTTTTAAAATAATTTAATTAAAAGCTAATAATAGGCTCTTAAACGTATTTTTTTATCATAGCTTCTATGTTAGCTATTGTTGCATCATCTTTAGTAACTTCGTCTATTTTTTCTCCATCTTTGTAAACTGCTAATGTTGGAAGTCCTAAAACTTTCTGTTTTATAGCAAGTCTTCTTGCTTTTGTTATATCCATTTCACAGAATTTCATTCCTGCAGCGTATTTTTCAGCTAATTCATGTACTTCTGGCATTAAAGCTTTACATGGTTCACATCCCTGACTCCAGTAATCTACGAATACGTATCCTTCTGCTTCTAATACTTCTGTTGCGAATGTATCTTTGTCTAATGCTAACATCATTTTTTTGTTCCTCCAATTTTTTATTTATTTTACCTGGAAGCCAAATGGCTTCCAGATTATATGCTTTTTATATTTTTTAGTTTAATAGTTTTTACTGATTATTCAGCAAAGTGTTCTTCTATATATTTTTCAGCCTGAGTTGCTGCTATTGCACCATCAGCTGTTGCAGTTACAACCTGTCTTAAAGGTTTCTGTCTACAGTCACCAGCTGCAAATACACCTGGTATGTTAGTTCTCATGTGGTCGTCAGTTAATAAGTAGTTCTGTTCGTCCATATCTAATATACCTTTGTATAAATCAGTCTGAGCTATAACACCTATGAATACGAATACACCCATTGTTCCGTCTTCTTCATCAGCGAAATATTCATGAGTTTCTCCAGTAACTGTGTTTTTGAATACTACAGATTGTAGTATTCCGTCACCTTTTATTTCTTCAACTACTGTATCTAGTAAGAATTCTATTTTAGGGTTCTTTCTAGCTTTTTCTTCTATACTCTTAGCACATCTGAATCCCTGTCTTCTGTGAACTATTGTAACTTTTCTAGCGAATTTAGTTAAGTACATAGCTTCTTCTAAAGCACTGTCTCCTCCACCAACTACGAATACTTCGAAATCTTCAAAGAAGTCAGCGTCACAAGTTGCACAGTAAGAAACACCTTTACCAGTGAATTCTGCTTCTCCTGGGCATCCTATTTTTCTTGGGCTAGCACCAGCTGCAACTATAACAGCTTTAGCTCTATATTCTGTACCACTTTCACATTTTAATACTTTTATATCTCCTTCAAGTTGAACTTCAACTACACCATCTCTTTTTATTTCAGCACCGAATTCATCACACTGCTGAACCATTCTAGCTGTTAAAGATGGACCACTTGCATTTTCAACAGATCCAGGATAGTTTGCAACTTCGTGAGTTATAACTATCTGTCCACCGTTTTTAGTTTTTTCTAATATTAGAGTTTTCATTTTAGCTCTAGCTCCATATATTCCTGCAGCTAGTCCAGCTGGTCCTCCACCGATTATGACTATGTCATATAAATTTTCCATTTCGTCATCCTCCTGATTGAAATATAAATCTTTTTATTAATTTAAAATTCAAAATTTAAAACAATATTATATTTTTGAATAGTAATTACTAGTACAATACTTCGAAAAATGTTTTCCTATCGCACAAATACATTTGTAAATGTTTTCCACAAAGATAAATATAATACTATTCTTTTAATACTCATACTGGATTCTTGAGATTGTATTAGTCATTATATCTAAATCTATAACTCTAAAATCATCCATTACTCTTTCTATCCAGTTAGGAGTTTTCTTGTCATTTTGGAATTTAGAAGCTGTATTTATTGCATCTTCTATTAGTTCCACTGACTGATAATCTAATCCTTCTCCTTCAGCCATTATAACTGTTCTATAAGGAGTTTCATTAGGTTTTACACTTCCATAAAGTGGGTGTGAAAGTAGTTTACATCCTTTATGAATATATTTTCTACATTCTTCAAGAACACCTATGTAAGATGTATCAATAAGTCTTACATCCTTTTCAGGAAAACTTTCTTTTATTTTAGAATTATTTGTTACTATAAACATCTTTACACTCTCTTTCATCCTAGAAACTTTAAACAAAAAAACAGAGAAAACAAATCTCCCAATTTGTCTTCCCTGTCAAAATTCATCTTCAGAGATCTGTCCGCAATATAGTATATTCACCTGAGAATTTCACATTTACTATCGGGAAATAGTAAACATTTGTACCTTCGGTCCCCATTTAAGGAAGTCTCCTATACGCTTCATCCAGAAATATAAACTTTTTATTTTTGTCTGTCTCTATATTTGTTAAGTTAAGTATATAAATTTTCGATACAAATATCAAGTCTTTTTTTTATTTTTTTTTCTATTATTTTTTCAAATGTTTTTCACATATTTTTCTAACAACTCATAAAAGTTAGTTATATACTTAACTTTAGCTACTTACATCTTTGATTTTTCATTAAAGTTGTTAGTCATATTTTTTTATTTTTTGGCTATTTTTATATATTTTATTTAATTTTCTATATATATTTTTTAATTTATATTGTGTTTTATCTATAGATATTTATTTTATTGATATTTTTTATACTTACAAGATAATGTTTTTTATTATCTATTTATCTATACCTTACCAACACTCCAATTATAGATTTTTTCTATAACTGTATCTAAACACCCTTTTTCAAAAGGTGATTTTAAACCTCCAACTTCAACTGTTTCTACAAAAGATCTCTTACCAGCATTTTTGCAAATATGCATATAATTCTCTAAAACTCTTTCGTACTCATCTTCCATACTAGCCCAAATTTGAAGTGCGCAAACCTCAGCAAGAGCATAATCTATATAATAAAATGGATTCTTAAATATATGACCTTGTTTAAACCACCAGCATCCTTTTTCTAAAAACTCATTTCCATCATAATCCTTCCATGGTGTATATATTTTCTCTAGTCTTCTCCATTCTGAATTTCTTTTCTCTGGAGTAAGTTTTGGATTTTTATATACAATATGCTGAAACTCATCTACCACCATACAATACGGAATTAACCTAACTATAGTTGCCATATGAGTTCTTTTAAATTTATCCTCATCTTCTTTAAAGAATAATTTCATCCAAGGCCAAGTCAAAAGTTCCATAGACATAGAATGTATTTCACAGCAATCTAATGTTGGGAAGTTTATCTCTGGCATGTCTATACTTCTAGACATATAAAGCTGAAATGCGTGACCAGCTTCATGAGTTAATGTATCTACATCATCAAAAGTCTTGTTGAAATTTGAAAAAATAAACGGAGCTTTTATCTCCGGTATATACGTACAGTATCCACCAAATCCTTTAGATTCTTTTGTTTCTAAATCCATAAACTCATTTTCTACCATAAAATCAAAGAATTCACCGGTTTCTTTGGATAATTCATGATACATCTTTGATGCTGCATCTAAAGTTTCATCATAATCTGTTAAAGGTTCCATATTCCAACCTGGGTATTCAATATCATCATCGTAATATTTTAATTCATCTATTCCTAGTCTAACTCTCTTTTGCTTATTAAACTCATCTACTAACGGAATCCATTTTTCTCTAACTTCATCTCTAAATTTAGATACATCAGCTTCCCCATATTCAGTTCTTTTCATTCTTATATATCCTAACTCTACAAAATTATCAAATCCTAACTTTTTAGCAATTCTATTTCTCACTTCTACTAACTCATCAAAATTAGAATTGAATTTGTCTTCAATTGATTTAAAATAATTATAGAATTTTTCTGAAGCCACTTTTCTTTCTTCTCTGTTTTCTGATAACATATATTTATTCATTTGTGATAAGTTATTATACTTGCCATCATAAAATATTTTTGCAGATGCTAATAACTTAGTATACTCAGAACAAAGTTTATTTTCTATTTTTAAATCATCTATTATTTCATCTGAAAATTCCTTTAAACTAAACTCTACAAGTTTATAAAAATGCTTGCCATATTTAGCTTCTATATCTGTTTTAAAGTCTGAATTTACAATAGTTTCATAAAATATCTTATCTATTTTTTTATACTCTGGACCATACTCATCCCAATATCTATTTTCTATAGCTATCTTTTCATCATGAGTATTTATACTATAATTTATAGATGCTAGTGTCTTCATACTCTCTACATGGTTTCTTATTTTATTTATTTCTACTATATTTTTATCAAATTTTTCAAAATTATCACTTTTTTTCATATCATTTATTAATGATATTATTTTTTTATTAATCTCTTTAAAATTTGGTCTTTCATATTTATACTCTGAAAATTTCATTTTACCACCTTTCAAAAAAAGCTGTATAAGAATTATCCTATACAGCTATCTTTTTATATATAAATTATATATTTTTTAAGTTTTTCATACTTATATCAAGTGCTTTTACTGAATGAGTAAGCGCTCCTGAAGATACAACATCAACACCTATTTTACCTATCTCTTCTATATTATCTAATGTAACATTTCCAGAGAATTCTACTATAGCTCTATAATCTATTATCTCTAAAGCTTTTTTAGCAGTTTCTAAGTCCATGTTGTCTAACATTATTATATCTGCTCCAGCTTCCACAGCTTCTTTAACCATATCTAAAGTTTCAACCTCAACTTCTATTTTAGTAACAAAAGATGCGTAGTTTCTAGCTGCTTCTATAGCTTCTTTTACACCACCAGCAGCTCCTATATGGTTATCTTTAAGCATTACAGCATCAGATAAATTCATTCTATGGTTGTTTCCACCACCCATTTTAACAGAATATTTATCTAATATTCTAAGATTAGGTATAGTTTTTCTACTATCTAATAATTTTGTATTACTTCCTTCTAATTTTTCTACAAATTTATTAGTCATAGTTGCTATACCACTCATTCTCTGAAGGTAATTAAGTGCAACTCTTTCTCCCATTAAAAGATTTCTAGTACTTCCTGTAAGTTTAGCTAATAACTGTTTATTCTGTACTTTATCTCCATCTTTTACATAGAATTCTATTTCAACATCTCCAAGTATATCAAATACTCTTTTATATACTCCAAGCCCTGCTATTACTCCATCTGCTTTACATATAAGATCTACTGTAGATCTTGATTCTTCACCAACTACAGAATTAGTACTTATATCTTCATTTGGAATATCTTCTATAAGGGCTTCTCTTATCATCTTATCTACAATCAAATAATTCATAATCGAAATCCTCGCTAATTTTAACTATTTCATCAATAACTTTCATTTTATTTTCTTTCATTAATTCATCTACAGAAACTTCAAGATTTGGAAGTTCTTTAGTAACAAGTTCTGTATCTTTTATATGTGCATTTATATCATTTGCTGCTCTTTTTGAGAATACTAATCCTTCAAGTAATGAGTTACTTGCTAATCTATTAGCACCGTGTACCCCTGTACAACTAACTTCACCTACTGCATATAGATGGTCCATAGTAGTTTTTGAATTAAGATCTACATGGATTCCACCCATAAAGTAATGCTGTGCTGGAGATACTTTTATTAGATCTGTACCTATATTAGTACCTCTTTCTAGGCATCCGTTGTATATAAATGTAAATCTATTTTTTAGATATTCTTCTCCAAGGTGTCTAGCATCTAGATATACATAATCTGTTCCATCTTTTTTCATCTGTTCAAATATCGCATGAGATACAACGTCCCTTGGTAGTAATTCATCTACAAATCTTTCTCCATCTTTATTTTTAAGAAGAGCACCTTCTCCTCTTAAAGATTCAGATATCAGCATTCTTCTTCCATTTGAATTTTCTTCATAGAATGCTGTTGGATGTATCTGTATGTAGTTTAGGTTTTCAACTTCTACTCCATTTTTTAGAGCTATAGCTATACCATCTCCTGTTAAGTGTCTTTGGTTTGTAGAGTTTTTGAATAATCCTCCAATACCTCCACAAGCTAATACTACATCTTTAGCAAATATATGCACTTCTTCTCCATCTTTGAATACTCTAGCTCCGATACATTTGCCATCTTCTGTTATTATATCTAGAAGAGTTGCATCTTCTATCATTTCTATATTGTTTCTAGTAAGTGCTGCTTTATAAAGAGTTTTAAATACTATTTCACCTGTATTATCTTTGCAGTGAACTATTCTATTTACTCTATGAGCACCTTCTCTAGTATAATCTATCTTTCCATCTTCCATATCAAGTGGCATACCATATTCTTCAACTATCTGAGATATATTTTCAATAGACTCTTCAGCTAATACCTGAACAGCCTCTTCTCTATTTTTATATTTTCCCGCTTTCATAGTATCTTCTACAAATGGTTTAATATCCGCTTCATTTAATGCAGTAGATATACCACCTTGAGCAAGATATGTATTATTATTGTCCATAGTTGATTTAGATATTACTGTTACATTTAGTTCTGGATTTAAATTAAGAGCACAGTAAAGTCCAGCTACTCCACTGCCCACAATTAAAACATCTTTTTCTAATTTCATTTTTATCCCTCGATTTTTTATCCCTCTGATAATTTGTGCATATTAAGTAGTGAATTTAAAGCATTAACTCTAACATTTTCTTCTACTATAACTTCATTTTCCATATTTAATAAAGTATTATATAAGTTTTCTAATGTAGTCTTTTTCATATCACCACACTGTATTGCACCATTTCCTCCTGGGAAATAGAATTTTTTATCAGGATTTTTTTTCTGTAGCTCGTATAATATTCCTTCTTCTGTAGCTACTATAAATTCTTTAGCTTCATTTTCTGTAGCATATTTTATTATTCCAGAAGTACTTCCAACAAAATCTCCCATACTTCTTATTTCTTTTCTACATTCTGGATGAACTAATACCTTTGCATTTGGATGAGCTTCTTTTAACTCAGTTACTTCACTTTCTTTTATTCTATCGTGAATTGTACAACATCCATCCCAAAGTATAAATTCTTTTTCTGGGAAGTGTTCAGCTATGTATCCACCTAAGTTTCTATCAGGTAAGAATAATATCTGTTTATTTTCAACATTACCTAGTATTTTTAAAGCACTTGATGATGTAACAGACACATCACAATGAGCTTTAACATCAGCAGTTGAATTTATATAACATACTGTTAATGCTTCTGGATATTTTTCTTTCATTTCTATAACAGCCTTTTCGCTAGCCATATCTGCCATTACACAACCAGCATTCTTCACAGGCATAAGTACAGTTTTTTCTGGTGAAAGTATTTTTGCACTTTCTCCCATAAATTTAACCCCACAGAATACTATAACTTCTTCCTTACAATCTCTAGCTATTTCACTTAAATAATAAGAATCTCCTACTTCGTCTGCTATCGCCTGTATTTCAGGCGGCTGATAGAAATGAGCTAATATTATAGCATTTCTCTCTTTTTTAAGCTCTTTAATTTTGCTTACTAAATTTTCGTTCATGTTATTTGTACACCACTTTCTCGTTATTTTTTTATCTAGCTTTTTTGACAATCTTACGATTTTATTTTTTATTTTCTAATTATAACTCAAAATTATTATAGCATTATACTTTATCTTCTTCAATGATAAAGAAATTTTTAACATATTTGATAGAAATTCTATCATTTTCAAATGATTTAAAAATTTTATTATTTGTTATTTTTTTATCATTTATATTTATTTTTAGCTATTTTTATATTTTTTAATAAATCTAATCATATATTTTTTCTATCGAATATAAATAAATTATCATTTTTAATTATCATAAATCTGTAACTTTTTTAACATTTTTATAGTGAGTTATTTTTTTACATTGACTCAAAATAAAAAAAGCTTTTCCTGACTACTCTTTCTTTACTTTATTTTTTTCATTAATTTCTTTATTTTTATTTGATATTATCGCATATTTTTCACACTTGATTATGATATTCTATAGTTGTATACTATATATAAAGAGTTTTGTATACAATGTTGAATTTTAATAATTGTATTTTTGTATTGAAATTGTAATTTTTTTAGTTGATTTTTTATCAACTATATTTATTTTTTATATTAACTTTATTTTGAATTTAACATAAAATACAACTCCTAAAAATTTTATATTTAAAAAGAGGTGTTTTACAATGACAGCATTCTTAATTGGACTAGTAATGCTTCTAGTTGGTGGTATGGTTTATGGTAAATACTGTGAAAAAGTATTTGGACCAGATGATAGACCTACTCCAGCAATAACTCTTGAAGATGGTGTTGACTTCGTTCCTATGAAAAAAATGAAGAACGCCTTAATCGAACTACTTAACATAGCAGGTACAGGACCTATACTTGGACCTATCCAGGGTATATTATTTGGACCTATAGCGTTCATATTAATACCAATAGGTTGCGTTCTTGGTGGTGCAATGCATGACTACATGAGTGGTATGATATCTTTAAGAAATAACGGTGAACAGATGCCAGGTATAATAAGAAAATACTTAGGAAAAGGTGTATATAATGTATACAACGTATTCCTTTGCTTCTTAATGATACTAGTTGGTGCAGTTTTCATCTACACTCCAGGGGACTTAGTTGTGACTCAGATACTTCATCAGCAGTCAGTTATATCTAACCCAGTTGTTTGGATAGTTTACGGTGCTATATTTGCTTACTATCTAGCAGCTACATTATTCCCAATAGATAAGATAATAGGTAGAGTTTATCCTATATTTGGTATAATACTTCTATTATCAGCAGTTGGTGTTGGTATAGGTATATTTGTAAAAGGATACGATTTAACTCCTTTAACAGCTGAAAACTGGATGGGTGTTCATCCTCAGGGATTACCAATACTTCCTATCTTCTTTGTAACAGTTGCTTGTGGTATCGTTTCTGGATTCCATTCAACTCAGGCTACTTTAATAGCTAGATCTGTTACAAATGAAAGAGAAGGTAAATTTACATTCTACGATATGATGATTCTTGAAGGTTTAATAGCTATGATATGGTCAGCAGCAGCAATGGGTGTTTACAATGCTCCAGGTCTTGTTTCTCCAGAACAGGTTGGTTCTCCAGATGTTATCGGTATAGTTGCTAATGACTTACTTGGTAAAGTTGGTGGACTTATAGCAATACTTGGTGTTATAGTTCTTCCTATAACTTCAGGAGATACAGCCTTAAGATCTGTTCGTCTTATGATAGGTGATGCACTTCACATCGACCAGACTAAGAAGAAAAACAGATTTACATTATCAGCTTGTATATTCGTACCAGTTGCAGCTATATTAGTATTCGCTAAAGCAAATGCAGAAGGTTTCAATATATTATGGAGATACTTCGCATGGGCTAACCAGACTATAGCTTGTTTCGCATTTGCTATGATAACAGTTTACTTATTATCTCATAAGAAAAACTACATCATGTCACTTATCCCAGGTATGTTCTATGTATTCATCATATCTGCGTACATCTTAAATGCTCAGATAGGATTCAGATTACCAATGAATATAGCTTACATAGGTGGGGTTGTATTAGCAATTGTATACGCAGCCTTAGTTATTAAAAAAGGTAAAAATACAGTTGATGGTGAAAGATTAGCTTAATCTTAATCATGATATAACTAATAATTAATATAAAAAAAGACTATGCAAATTGCATAGTCTTTTTTATTATATTTATTTAAATTCTCTAGCAGTTTCTTCTCCCCTTAATACTCTTAAAGCTCCAAATGCTAAAGATTCCATTTCATTTTCTCCTGGCATAATCTCTACATGAGAAATAAATCCAACTTTTTTCTTAAGCTTACTTGTAAACATATTAGAATGCGCTATTCCTCCCGTAACTATAATGGCATCTACATCACCATCTACAACTGTCGCCATCTCCCCAATAGCCTTAGCCATCTGATAAACCATTGCATCGTATACTATTTCAGCATATTTATCGCCATCAGATATCATTTCTTCAACTTTTCTTAGGTCGTTTGTATTTAGGTAAGAGTATATACCACCTTTACCTCTTATCTTCTTTTTCATATCGTATAGGCTAAATTTATTAGCATAACATTCTTCTATTAAAGCTATACAAGGAACTCTACCAGATCTATCTGGTGAAAATGGACCCTCATCATCAGAAATCATATCACTCATCTGACCATGTTCATGAAGATAAACAGTAGCTCCTCCACCAACATGTGCAACAATTAGATTCAAACGTTTATAATCTAATCCCTTATCTTTAGCATATTTTAAAGCCATTGCTCTAGTATTTAAAGCATGCCCCATACTAGTTCTTTCAAAGTCTTTTAAACCAGATATTCTTGCCACATCACTCATCTCATCAACAGAAATAGAATCATAAATAAATGAATTTATACCTACAGAATCAGCTATAGACTTAGCTATAACAGCTCCTAAGTTTGAAGCATGGTCTAATACAGGCCTATTTTTAAGAGTATCAATCATTAAATCATTTACTCTATACGCACCAGATTTAACTGGTGGAAGGGCTCCACCTCTTCCAACCACAGCGCTTAAACTTTTTACGTCTATACCTTTTTCTAGAAGCAATTTTTCTATAGCTTCAGTTCTCATTTCTAACTGATCCATATTGCATTTATACTTTGAAAGCTCTTCTGATGATTGCGCTATTGACTCGCTCATTATTAAATTCTCATCATCATAAACTGCAACCTTAGTTGAAGTCGATCCTGGATTTATCGCTAATATTCTAAACGTCATATCCTATTACCTCTCATACACTATATTTTCTTGAATACTAAAACATTAATTTTTTACACTTCACAATTTTCAACCTGAACTATATATTCCCCACATTCAGCACATACTATTATGCTAACTATATAGCTGTCGTCAACCTTACCTGCTCTACTAAGCTTATTGAATGAATTTCCTTTATATTCTTTATCTATATCACTTATAACATATTTTCCATCTTTAGTGAAAATATAGAAATGATATTCATAAAAAGCAAAGAATTTCTGTTTTTCTTTAACACCTGCCATACAATCAGGGCACGCTTCTTGATAATACTCTTTTGCAAATTCTACATCCTCAGCTTCAGAAACTAATCTCATAGCTTCTTCAACAGAAAATCCGCTTACTTCTTTTTCCTCATCATTGAAAAATTCACTGCATTTTTCAGAGTCTAAAACATATTCTCTACCATCGCAATTAAATTTATATTCCATAATAACCTCCAAAAAATATATCAAAATTTTTTATAGAACTTATTCTATTTCACTTCTAAAATGGACCATCTCAGCAACTGCTTCTTTATACTGAGCCTCTTTTATATATCCAAGCTCGTACATCTTCTTAAGAATTATCTTCTGTCTAGTCTTGGCTGCACTATAATTACTATAAATCTTAGGATTATTAGTAATACCTACAAGCATAGCTGATTCTGCTAAGTCTAAATCCTTTACATTCTTTCCAAAATACAACTCCGCACCCGCAGCAACACCGTATGCATTCTCTCCAAAATAAATATTATTTAAATACGCTTCAAGAATTTCATCCTTTTTCATAACTCTATTCATTCCAACAGCGTTGTACATATCCATTATCTTTCTCTTTATAGAAACCTCTGAACTAGTTAAAAGATTCTTTGAAAGCTGCATCTCTATAGTACTTCCACCCTGTCTAGAATCGGTTAGTATATTGTGAACAAGAGATCTCACAAGCGCTTTTTTATCTACTCCATTATGTTGATAAAATCTCTCATCTTCAATTGCAACTATAGCATTTCTTAAATCCTTTGGCATATCTTTTATAGGCACTTCTTTAGATGAAATATATCTTTCGTGTACCATCTTTTCTGTTACCTCAGGCATATCTTTTGTAACATACTTAGCATATCCTATACCACAAGCTCCAGCTACAATACATAAAACAAGAAGCATTGCGACTATTCTGCTCACATAGTAGAATACCTTACTTTTTATTTCTTTTTTCTTATTCTTCTTGTTCTTGCTACTTTTTCTAGTCTTTTTGATAATTTCTCTATCTCTGTTGGATTCCCTATATCTCTCTCTAGCACCATAATTAAATTTAACATCATCAGAAACAGAGTTTTTATTATCGCTTATTCTAGAAGATAAGTTGCTTGTATTTTCTCTAGCTCTTTTCTTTCTTTCAGAAGGTAGCATACTATAATCATATTCTTTTTCTTTATTAGTATCTATTCTATTATTTTGACTTCTATTACTTCTGGGTTGAAGTCTTTCTCCATTTTTTCTAGAAAGAGCTGACCTACTATTATTTCCTCTTTTAAAATCATCATTAGCTGTTCTTTCAAATAATGGCTTTGATTTTGTATTTTCTCTCAATCTTTCTTCATCGTAAGAATTATCTGGTCTTCTTATTCTATTGGAAGAACCTCCACTAGAAGACACATTCCTTCTCCTTACTTTGTTTTCATTACTGTTGTTGAACATTAAATTTCCTCCTAATATATCAACCCCAAAATTAATTATCTACTTATCGACTTTATCTCTTATCTTTAAGAAAAGCTCAGCAGTTGCCTGAGTATCACTACTTGCTCTATGTGCATTTTTATTTTCTATACCGTAATATTCGCATGCTGTAGCTAGTTTTTTATTCTTTCCTCCATAAGAGCTCACTTTCTTTAATAATTCTAGAGTACATATATAATCTTTAATTTCCTCAAGCCCTAGCTTATTTAGGTAGTAATTTAAGAATTTAATATCAAATTTTGCATTGTGTGCAATTATTGTATTACTTCCTATAAACTTTCTAAATCTAGGCAGTACCTGTTCTATAGTGTCTTCATTTGCAACCATTTCATTAGAAATACCTGTAAGCTCTGTTATAAATGGCGGTATTTCCTGCTCTGGCTTAACAAATCTACTATAACTTCTAACTATTTTCCCATTTTTTATCTCAGTAATACCTATCTCTATGATTTCATTTCCTTCAAATGGATTAAGACCTGTTGTTTCAAGGTCGACTACTATAAATACCTCGTCATTTCCAAAAAGGCTCATCTGCTCCATAATATCACCTCACTAATAATTTATAACTATAAAACAATCTTTTATCGTTAAATCTCTTCAAATTCTTCCATAAAGCTGTGTTTTACTCCATCTTTTTCCCATCCTAAAACAGAGTCAATCTTTACATTTTGAGCTGCTTTAAAAATAGATTTTTCAACATTATCGAAGTTCTCTGAAAGACTTGATATCAATTCTTTTATCTCATATCTCTTATTTCCAGCTTTTTTAGATGTCACAGTACATGCGCAATCTAAAGGCTCTATCCCTGTATATCTAACAAATCTCTTTATATATTCTTCCCTAATATAATAAAGAGGTCTTATAATTTGCATTTCTCCACTCTTTGATGACTTTATCTTTGGAAGCATAGTCTTAAAGTTTCCAGAACATAAAATATTCATCATAGTTGTTTCAATAACATCATCATAATGATGTCCCAGTGCTAATTTATTACATCCAAGCTCCTCGGCCTTATTGTATAAAGCACCTCTTCTCATCCTTGCACACATATAACAAGGATTATCTCTAGCTATTTCATCAGTTATTCTAAAAATACCTGACTCAAATATTTCAACAGGAATATTTAAATACTTGCAAAGTTCTTCAAGTTTAACCCTTATATCATCCCTATATCCGGGATCCATAGCTAAAAATACTAACTCAAAATCTATATTTGAATATTTTTTAAGCTCTTGAAACATCTTTGCCATAAGCAAGCTATCTTTTCCGCCAGATATCGCTATAGCAATTCTATCACCATCGCTTATTAATTTATAATCATTTATAGCCTTTAAAAACTTTGACCATATATGCTTTTTATATCTTTTTACAATACATCTTTCTATATCTTCAAGTGGTCTGACTTGTATATTGTCAGTTGCCGTCATACTCTTGTCCTCAACTTTCTATGAAAATCTTCATTATAATATAATACCACAAAATAAATCATTTAGTTATCACTTCTATCAAATTTCATAATCTAGAAGAAAATTGTAATATTTTCTTTAGAATTTCTTTAATATTATTACAATTTTTTAATAAAAAATGCCAATCGTTTGATTGATTTATCATACGATTGGCATAGTTACAAAGTTGTAAATTTGTTTATTAGATTATTTTTTTACTACTCCAGATTCTATAGCAGCATTTTTTACAGCTTCAGCTACGTTTTTAGCTACATTCTTATCAAATGCCATAGGTAATATATTTTCTGTACTTAATTCACTATCTGATACAGAATTTGCTATTGCATATGCAGCTGCAACCTTCATTTCTTCATTTATATCTGTAGCTCTTACATCTAATGCACCTCTAAATATTCCTGGGAATGCAAGTACATTATTTATCTGGTTAGGGAAATCTGATCTTCCTGTTCCAACTATAAATGCTCCACCTTCTTTAGCTTCATCAGGCATTATTTCAGGTGTAGGATTTGCCATAGCCATTATAATAGGCTTATCTCCCATAGTCTGAACCATTTCTTTTGTAAGCATTCCTGGTCTAGAAACACCTACAAAAACATCCTTACCTTTTATAACATCTTTTAATAGACCTTTTTCTTTATTCTTATTTGTAACTTTAGCCATTTCAAGCTGAGCTTCATTTATTCCCTCATAATCCTCTGTTATAGCACCGAATCTATCACAAAGTATTACATTTTTTACATTCATATTTAAAAGCATTTTTGCTATTGCTATTCCAGCAGAACCTGCCCCATTTATAACAACTTCTAGATCTTCTACATTTTTACCTTCTATTAACTTAGTTGCATTTATAATCGCTGCAGATACAACTATTGCAGTACCATGCTGGTCATCGTGGAATACTGGTATATCTAGCTCTTCTTTTAATCTTCTTTCTATTTCAAAACATCTTGGAGCTGATATATCCTCTAAATTTATTCCTCCAAATACAGGTGCTATATTTTTAACTGTTCTAACTATATCATCTACATCATTAGTATCTAAACATATTGGAAATGCTTCAACTCCAGCAAATTCCTTAAATAATATAGCCTTACCTTCCATTACAGGTATTCCAGCAGAGGCTCCTATATCTCCTAGACCTAAAACTGCACTACCATCGCTAACTATTGCAACCATATTTCCTTTTAATGTATATTTGTATACGTCATCTGGATTTTCATGTATTTTTACGCAAGGTGCTGCTACACCTGGTGTATACGCTGTAGATAAGTCATCGCTATTTTTAACAGATATCTTACTAGACATCTGTACTTTTCCCCTGTTTTTTTCGTGTAATTCTAATGATAATGCTGAAAAATCTTTTTTCATAAATTTTTTTCTTCCTTCCTCATAGATATTATTTCCTTCAGAATCTATTGCCACAGTTAGCTTTAAATTTTCTACTCTAAGTTTTCTAACCGCTTCTGCACCCAAATCATCATATGCTATTACTTCACATTCTTTTATAGAATCAGATATATATGCTCCTGCACCACCAATAGCAGCTAGGTAAACTGCCTTATATTTTTTCATACCTTCTACTACCTTATCAGCTCTTTTTCCTTTTCCAATCATAACCTTTAAACCTCTTTCAAGTAGAGGCACAGTTAAGTCATCCATTCTATAGCTAGTAGTAGGCCCTGCAGATCCTATCACTTCTCCTGGTTTTGATGGTGTAGGACCAACATAGTATATACCTTGTCCATCTGGATTAAATGGAAGTTTTTCTCCATTTTCAATAGCATTTATAAATCTTTTATGTGCCGCATCTCTTCCTGTGTAAATAACTCCACTTAATTCAACCATTTCTCCTACTTTTAAATCTAAAATATCTTCTGTAGTCAACGGCATTATTAGTTTTTTCATATTAATCCCCCCTTATATAATAGCCTTCTTATGTCTTGATGCATGGCAATTTACATTTACCGCAACTGGAAGTCCAGCTATATGGGTAGGATACATTTCTATATTTACTCCTAAAGATGTAGTACTTCCTCCAAATCCCTGAGGTCCTATTCCCAAATTATTTATCTCTTCTAGTATTTCTTTTTCTAATTTTGCAATACTTTCATCTTCATTATGCTGACCTAGTTCTCTAAATAGAGCTTTTTTGGCTATTTCACAGCATTTATCCATAGTTCCACCTATACCAACTCCTATAACAGTTGGTGGACATGGATTTGGACCAGCAGCTGATACAGTTTCTACTACAAATTTTTTTATTCCTTCTATTCCATCAGAAGGCTTTAGCATTTTTAAAGCACTCATATTTTCGCTTCCAAATCCCTTTGCTGCAAATTCTATTTCTATTTTATCACCTTTTACAAAATCATAGTGTATAACAGCAGGAGTATTGTCCTTTGTATTTACTCTATCTAAAGGAGAAACTACAGATTTTCTCAAATATCCTTCAGTATATCCTTCAGATACACCTCTATTTATAGCTTCAGTAAGAGTTTCTCCTTCCACTATAACATCCTGACCTACTTTTACAAAAAATACAGCCATACCTGTATCTTGACAAATAGGAATATTTTTCTTCTCTGCTTTGTCAGCATTTTCAAGTAAAATATTTAAAATATTTTTACCTGTTTCACTTTTTTCTGTTTCTATACTCTTTTTAAGCCGATTTTTAACATCATCACCTAAGAATATAGCAGCCTCAATACACATATCCTTTACGGTATCTGTTATAACTTTTGAATCTATTTTTCTCATTTTATCCCTTCTTTCAGAAATTAACGCTGGTAAACTATAATCTCTATCTTTTTTTATTTTAGCTTTTTATTTTATAATATCTACAAATTCACATCCTACAATCTTTTCTAAATCTCTAGGTGCAAGCTCTACTTGATATCCAATCTTTCCTGCGCTGACAATCATTGTTTCAAGCTCTAGCGCTGTATCATTTACAAATGTCTTGTACTGTTTTTTCATACCAATAGGAGAACATCCTCCTCTTATATATCCAGTAACCTTGTTTATGTCCTTAACATGAATCATTTCTATATTCTTTTCTTTAGCTGCTTTGGCTGCTTTTTTCATATCTAAGGATTCTGCCACTGGTATAACAAATACAAAGAACTCTTTACTATGCCCCTGAGCAACTAAAGTTTTATATACTTCTTTTTCATCTCTACCTATACTGTGGGCAACTGTAACACCGTCAACATGATCTTTATCTACAGGATAAGTAAGCTCTTTATGTTCTATCTTATTAGAATCTAGTATTCTCATAGCATTGGTTTTTACTGCTTTAGCCTTTGCCATATCCTCTCCCCCCAATCGTACTTCAATTTTTCTATATAGTTATCTTCTTTTCTTTCTAGATTTAGAATTTCCATTGGATTTTCTATCATTATATGAATTTGAAGATGAATTCTTTCCTCTACTTGATTTTCCTCTTGAATTATTTCGCGAGCTATTATCTTTGGAATTTCTTCTTGATGAATTTTTTCCACCCTTAGAATTTTTACCTTTTCCTCCAGAGTTTCCTCTTTCTTCATAGCTCCAATCACCTTTTCTAGGTTTTATCAGACAATTTCTACCGTATCCAATTAAATCCTCTCTATTAGCCTTTACAAGTGCTTCATGCACTAAATCGTAATTTTTAGGATTTGAGAACTGAAGAAGTGCTCTCTGCATAGCCTTTTCATGTCTATCTTTTGGAATATACACAGGTTTCATATCTATTGGATTAAGTCCTGTATAGTACATTGCTGTAGAAAGAGTTCCCGGTGTAGGATAGAAATCCTGTACCTGTTCTGGCTGGTAGTGTGTATCTCTTAAAAACTCTGCCAATTCTATAGCATCATCTAATTCACATCCTGGATGACTAGACATTAAATACGGTATTAAATACTGTTTTAATCCTAGTTTTTCGTTTATATCAAAGAATTTTTTTCTAAAACTATTGTAAGTCTTTCCAGCTGGTTTTTGCATATAATCTAACACTCTTTCAGAGATATGTTCTGGAGCAACCTTTAGCTGTCCACTTACATGATATTTTATAAGCTCATTTAAAAATTTATCATTTTTCTCTGCCATAACGAAATCATATCTTATACCAGATCTTACAAATACCTTTTTAACACCTTCAATACTTCTAACTTTTCTAAGTAAGTCTATATAGTCGCTGTGGTCTGCATTAAGATTTTTACATGGTGATGGATATAAACACTGTCTATGTTTACAAGTACCATGTTTTAACTGCTTCTTACATGCAGGCTCTCTAAAGTCTGCAGTAGGTCCACCAACATCGTGAATATAACCTTTGAAATCAGGCATTTTTGTCATTTCTTTTGCTTCTCTTATTATCGACTCTTTACTTCTACTCTGAATCATTCTTCCCTGATGGAATGTTATAGCACAGAATGAACAACTTCCAAAACAACCTCTATTACTTACAATACTGAATTTAACTTCATTTATAGCCGGAATTCCGCCGTCTTTTTCGTATATAGGATGATAATTCTTCTGATACGGAAGGTCATACACTCTATCTAGCTCTTCTCTAGTAAGAGGTCTTTCAGGAACATTTTGTACTAGATATTTATCTCCGTGCTGCTGAACTATAATCTTTCCTCTTATAGGATCCTGTTCTTCATACTGAACTTTAAATGCCTCTGCATATTTTCTCTTATCAGAAACAGTTTCCTCATGAGAAGGAATTACAACATAATCTCCGTATATTTCATCTAATGAATCAGCTAAATAGCAAGTCCCATTTATATGTCTTATATATTTAGGATCAAAACCATCATTTAAAGCGTCTGCAACCTCTACTATCTGCTTTTCACTCATTCCATAAACTAATAAATCAGCTCCACTATCTACTAGTATAGAATTTCTAACTCTATCATTCCAATAATCGTAATGAGAAAATCTTCTTAAACTAGCTTCTATACCACCTATTACAACTGGAATATCTCCATAAATTTCTCTTATTTTATTACAATAAACTATAACTGCTCTATCTGGTCTTTTTCCCATTTTGCCACCAGGAGAATATAAATCCTTATCTCTTCTCCTTTTACTTACAGAATAGTGGTTTACCATAGAGTCCATATTACCTGAGTTTACTAAAAATCCAAGTCTTGGTCTGCCAAACTTCATAAAATCATCGTTCTTTTTCCAGTCTGGTTGTGATATTATACCTATTTTGTATCCTGCATCTTCCAATACTCTAGATATAATCGCTGTTCCAAAGCTGTGATGGTCTACATATGCATCACCTGTAACAAGTGCAAAGTCAACCTCTTCCCAACCTCTTTCTAGCATATCTTCTCTGCATATAGGTAAAAATTTATTTTTCACTAAACCACCTCCTATTTTTTATCGTGTTTCTTTTTATCTTTAATATCCGGAATTTCTATCTCTTTAACATCATCTGGATCTTCAAACCATTCTTCTTCACAGAAAAAGCTTCCATCTGTAATTTTGTCCACAGCCATCTTCATATACTTACCATGAGCAGTAGCTGCAATTTCTCCATTTTCAAGAATTATTTCTCCAGTTCCTTCAAACAATTTTCTATTTTCTTTTTCTATTCTTCCTATTACATAAATCTTTGAATCTGTTGGAACTGGCTTTTTATATTTAATTTCTAGGGAAACAGTTACTCCCCACACTTCTTCATTTCCTATGCTAACAGCTCTACCTATAGTTTCATCTAATAAAGCTGCAGAAATTCCACCATGAACTCTTCCAGGATAACTCTGATGTTCATCTAGTGTATGACATACACATAATAATTCACCATTTTCTAGCTCATAAAAACTAGATTTTAGCCCTAAATCATTCTGATTTCCACATACTATACATTTTCTTCCTATATTTTGCTTCTTTAAAACTTTATAATTCAAAAAAATCATCTCCACATTAATTAAAATCTAATTGCATTCATTGAAATACTCATAACAACAAAAACAATTCCTATTACTCTAATCATAAATACAATAGTGTATTCTATTATGCCTTCACTAAATTTCTTTTTAAGTCTAAAAATTTCCTCTGGATACACAAAAAGTATTACACCTATAAAAGTCATCGCTAATGGTATAATAACTATATTTTGAGTATTCATCATATTCATTTCTCTAGAATGATACATTATCGCTGATTCTATAAATCTATACTCAAATGGAACCTTACTATCGTATTTAAAATTGTATTCTAGTTCGCCACTTTCTTTTGAAATAGAAACAGCTGATTTTAAAAGTTCATTGTGTAATTTATCATCCATTACGAACTTATTTCCATTAAATAATTTCATAACAACTGTATTCTTAGAGTCATTTGTACTTATATATGTAGCTACTTGTTTTCCATCTTTTTTTAATTCATAGTCACTATTATATCTACCTGTTAAGTACATCTCCTCATTTTCCATTTCATCTACAACTTTTCTGGTTTCAGTTAGTTCATAAATTGTCCCATCCTCACATTTTATCCTAGATGTATTATCCTGAGTTCCCATATATCTATACATTTTTCCATCTATTGAAAAAGATTCATAAGAAATATACTCTCTACTTATAAAGAATATATTTAACATTACTGTAACAAGCATTATTATAGAAAATACCTTTTCTTTCCCTATTTTTCTCAAAACCTTCTCTAGCATTATTTCACTCCTGCACCACTAAATATCACTATCTAAAAGTCTATTCCAAAAAATTCCACAATCTGATCTTCCCAATAATTTATAACTAATTCTTCTGGGAATTCTAATTCATTTATCAGTTTCTCACAGTTTTCAAATTTTCCAATTGAGTAACAGATATGTGAGTCTGATCCAAATATAACTCTTGCATTATATTTTTTGCAGTACTCAAACATTTCTGCATAGTTTTTATTCGCTCCTTTTCTAGAGCTAGTTGGATTTAATGATGTATTATTTACTTCTAATAGAATATTTTTTTCAGCCGCTTTTTTTACAACTGCTTCATAATCTATCGGATATCTATCATCATCTGGATGTCCTATCATCTTCACAAATGGATTGTCCATAACATTTAAAAGGGCTCTTGTATTTTCTTCTTTAGTTCCTGGAACTATACAAGGATTATGTAGACTTGCTATTGCATAATCTAATTTTTTTAAATCATAATCTGATATGTCTATTCTTCCATTAAAATCTAATATATTTGCCTCTATTCCTCTTAATATCTTCACATTTCCAACCTGTCTAGGTATTACCTTTAAATTGTGGAAGAAATATTCATGAGGTCCGCCTGGCATTTTAATTCCATGTTCAGATATACCTAAAAATTTAAGACCTATTTCATTTGCTTCATCTATATTTTCTTTAACTGTGCTATATGCATGCCCACCAAAAACTGTATGAGTATGCATATCTATTATTGCTTTTTTCATAAATCATTTTCCTCCTATAAAAGAAGGCTGCCTTAATCCTGTATCGGGATACAAAGCAGCCTTATTATCTCTCCAAATGCAGAATCCTGCATATTTAAATATTTATTTTTAGTTTTATAAACTGTAAATTTTATTTATTTTATTATTATTCAACATCTAAATCTTTGAATTTATCTTTGAATAATTCTCCAAGGCTTCCTAGTGAGTCTTCAACTTCAAGATATTCACTTATATCTTCTTCTGGTTCTCTTTCAGCTTCTACTTTAGAAACTTTCATTCTTCTATTTTTGTAGCTGAATTCGATTACTTTAACTTTTATTTCATCTCCTTCATTAACTACATTGTGAACTTTAAGAACTCTATCTTCACTAAGTTCGCTTATTGGTAGGTAAGCTTCTACATAATCTCTAACTTTAACAAATGCTCCACTTTCTATTATTCTTAATACTTCAACATTTATTATATCTCCAACAGATATTTCTTCAGAAGCTATTTTCCAAGGATCATTGTTTATATCTTTTAAAGCTAAACCGAATTTTCTATTTTCCTGGTCTATATTAAGAACGTAAACTTCTACTTCCTGTCCTTCTGTTACGAAATCTTCTACATTTTTTACTCTATCCCAAGATAAATTATTTCTGTGAACTAAACCTTCTATACCACCGATATCAACAAATGCTCCGTATGGCATTATTTTAGTTACTTTACCTTCTTTTTTCTGTCCAACTTCAAGAGCATCAAACATAGCTTCTTTTTCAGCTTTTACTCTAGCTCTTTCTGCAGCTTTTTCTTCTCTTATTCTAGCTCTTTCTGCTTCTCTTTCAGCTTTTATTCTAGCATTTCTTTCTGCTCTTTCTTTGTCTAATCTTTCCTGAAGTACTTCTCTTCTTGAAGCTACAGCTCTGTTTCTTCTAGCATCAAGTTCCTTAACGTATACTTCTAAAGTTTTTCCTACATAGTTTTTAGTATCCTGAACAAATTTAGTATCTAACTGAGATATTGGTATGAATAATTCCTGAGTTTTGTAAGTAGCAAATATACCTCTGTCTATTGCTTTTGTTCCTTCTACTGTTAATATTGTGTGGTTTTCTAAAGCTTCTTTTAATTCAGCATAGTCTACTTTTTTATCAGCTGCTAATTTAGATATTGTAATAGTTGTATCTTTCTGTCTAACATTAGTTATAACACCAGTTATTTCATCACCGATTTTATAAACTTCATCAGCGTATTTTCCTTTTTCTAAGTTTAATTCTGATACTGGTATTAATCCTTCAAATCCAGCACAGTCTTCTAATTCTAATTTTATTTCTTCATTATCTATTGATGTTACTTTTCCTGTTATAGTCGCACCTATATTTATTTTTTCCATTTCCTGATCCTGAAGATCAAGCATTTCTTGCATAGTTAATTCTTCCATTTTGAAACTTCCTTTCAAGTAAAATTTTCATATTTAATATTATACCATTTTTTTATTACATTCTGTTGATTTTTTGTTATATTATTACATTTTAATCTGTATTTTTTATCAATACATTTTACATTGTAAAAATATATAATATTTATTTAGTTTTACCTTCACTTAAATTCTTTTTATAGAAGTTATAGAAGCATATCGCAGTTGATATTACTGCTAATATATCCGCTATCGGCTCTGCTAATAATACCGCAAATAATTTATCATTTATAAATGTAGGTAGTATGAATATTAATGGTATTAAAAGTATTATCTTTCTAAGCATTGCAAGTATTAAAGATATTTTTGCTTTTCCAAGAGCTAAGAAAGTCTGCTGACAAGCAATCTGAATACCAAACACTAACATACCTACAAAGTATATTCTCATAGCCCAACTTGTAAATTCTATAAGCTGCGGATCTGAGTTGAATATTTTCACAAAGAACGCCGGGAACATTAAACAAGCTGATGTTGCAACTAATGTAAATGCTAAACAGCTTATTAAACATAATTTAAATGATTTTCTAACTCTATCAAAATTTTTAGCTCCGTAGTTGTACGAAGTTATAGGTTGTGCTCCCTGAGTTATTCCCAGTATTGGAAGTGTTATCATCTGCATTATACTACTCATAACAGTCATAGCCGCCACTGCTATATCTCCACCGTACATCTGTAGTTTTGTATTTAAAGAAATTAAAACTAGACTTTCTGTAGACTGCATTATAAATGGAGATACACCTAATGCCATCATTCCACCTACTATCTTAGGATTTATTCTAACGTTTTTCATTCTTATTCTAAGGATAGTTTTTTTACCACCAAGGAATACTAAAACCCATATTGCTGATATACCCTGAGATATTATAGTAGCTAGTGCTGCACCTTTTACTCCCATACCAAGTCCAAATATTAATATAGGATCTAGTACTATATTAAGAACAGCTCCTATTGCAACAGTTATCATACCTGTTTTTGCGAATCCCTGAGTTGTTATAAATGGATTTAGTCCAAGTGCAATCATAACAAATATAGTTCCTGATAAATATATTTGTATGTAGTCAACTGCATAAGATATTGTATTATTACTTGCTCCAAACATCCATAATATAGGCTCTTTATAAACCTGGAATATGCAAGTAATTACAATCGCTAATAAAACTAATGCAGCAACAGCGTTACCCATTATTTTTTCAGCTCCATCGTTGTCCTTTTCTCCCATTTTTATAGCTGCAAGTGGTCCACCACCCATACCTATAAGAGCTGCAAATGCACTTATTAATGTTATAATTGGGAATGAAAGACCTACACCAGCCATTGCAACTCCACCATTTGCCATTCTTCCTATAAACATTCTATCAACTATGTTGTATAATACGTTTACAAGCTGTGCAACTATGGCAGGTACTGCTAATTTAAATAACAATTTACCGACACTGCCGGTTTCTAATTCATTCTGATTGTTTTCAGTTGCCATTTTCACCTTTCTCCTTTTTTAAATAACCTTATATTTTTTATTTTTATATATTGTATTTTTTACATTTAATTTGTCTAAAATAATTTATTAGACTTTAAAACAATCTAACTTTTATGATAACATATTACAGATTATTATAAAAGTATCTAATAGATTTAATCTATATAATCAAATAATGTTATCTCTTCAAAAATCTCCTCTTCTTTTTCTAAGTTAGATACGGTTACTCCAAATAACCTTATTGTTTTTGTACTATCCTCTACATGCGTCAATAACTCGGCAGCATAAAATCTAATATCGTCGTAATTTCTTATATAATCACTTACGCTCAGGCTTCTTGTTATAGTTTTAAAATCTTCAAATTTTATCTTTAGAGTTATTGTTTTTGCTACCTTATCCTCTTTTGCCATTCTTTCTGCAACCTCTTCACAAAGCTCATCTAAAATCATAACAGTTTCTGCATCGTCTATGTTTTTATTTTCGATAAGGGTAGTCTCAGCTCCTATAGACTTTCTTATTCTAGTTGGATTTACTGGTCTATTGTCTATTCCCCTTGCAAAATTATATAACTCTAATCCTCTATTTTTAAATATTTTTTCTAATTTTTCCAAACTAGTATTTCTTAAATCATATCCTGTGTTTATACCATTATTTTTTAGAACTCTTTCCGTCACCTTTCCAACTCCAAAGAATTTTTTTACTGGAAGTGCATCTAAAAATTCTTGTACATTATCCTCTGTTATCACAGTTAATCCATTTGGTTTTTGATAATCTGAAGCTAGTTTTGCAACAAATTTATTATATGATACACCAGCAGATGCAGTAAGCCCAGTTTCTCTTTTGATATCTTCTTTTATTAGTTTCGCTATTATTGTAGCACTTTTTATTTTTTTCTTGTTTTCAGTTACATCTAAAAACGCCTCATCTAAAGACAATGGCTCGACTAAATCAGTGTATCTATGAAATATATTTCTTATCTGATTAGATACTTCTTTATATACATAAAATCTCGGTCTTACAAACACTGCATAAGGACACCTGATATACGCTTCTTTACATGGCATAGCAGAATGAATTCCATATTTTCTCGCTTCATAAGAACAAGTTGAAACCACTCCTCTTCCATGAGGAGAACCTCCAACAACAAGTGGCTTTCCTTTAAGAGATGGATTATCTCTTTGCTCTATAGAAGCGTAAAATGCATCCATATCTATGTGAATAATTTTTCTTTTTTTCATCTCTTATCACCTTTTAAAATTAATCTTCTATTAAAATATAATACTAAATTTAAAACTATGATACAAGCAAATACAAAACAAACGTTCTATTATTTTTGAATAAATTTTTGCATAAAAAAACTGCTACAAACATTCGTAACAGTTTAATATTTCTATTTAAGTTTTAAATTATATATAGTATAGATTCTGTGATGCGAATTCTGGATCGCAAGTTACATCTATTCCTATCTTTTTAAGTGTCTGTTCATCATCTTTAGTCATCATTACTGTTGAGTGAGCCTGACATCCTTTTAATTCAGATATTTTTCCAAGAGCATAAGCTGCACTAGGATTTGTTACAGCGCATATACTTAATGCTTCTAATACTTCCTGACAACTTAAAGAGTTGTTTTTGCTTGCTAATATCTGAGATTTTAATTCCACTATTGGATCAAGTATTGTTCTTGATATTAAATGCATTTCATCAGGTATATTTCCTAAATGTTTTATAGCATTTAATATTAATGCAGCAGATGCATTCATTAAATCTGATCCACGTCCTGTAAGTATTGTTCCATCTTCTAACTCTATAGCCATTACTGGACACATATCGTTTTTATCTTCGCATTTTTCTTTTAATACGCTGCTGTATTCTCTCGCTGGATTAACAACTTTTCTATCTTCTGGTTTTAAATCTAATTCTTCCATTATAAATTTCATTCTCTGTAAAGCAGATTTATCAACCTGTCCTTTTTTATAGTCGCAAACTGTGTTGAAGTATCTTCTTATTATTTCCTGTATAGAAGCTTCTTTAACTACATCGTCGTCAACTATTCCAAATCCAACTCTATTTACGCCCATATCAGTTGGAGACTGGAACATAGATTCTTTTCCAGTTATTTTTTCTATTATCTTTTTAAGAACTGGGAATAATTCTAAATCTCTGTTGTAGTTTACTGCCATTTCACCGTATTTTTCAAGGTGGAATGAGTCTATCATATTAACGTCTTTTAAATCTACAGTAGCTGCTTCGTAAGCTATGTTTAAAGGATGTTTTAGTGGTACATTCCAAACTGGGAATGTTTCAAATTTTGAATATCCAACTTCATTTCCTCTTTTATTTTCATGATATAACTGACTTAAACAAGTTCCTAATTTACCACTATTTGGTCCTGGAGCAGTCATAACTACTATAGGTTTTGTAGTTTCTATGTATGGATTAGCTCCAAATCCTTCTTCACTTACTATAGTATCTACATCAGAAGGATATCCCTTTGTAGGTGCATGTTTATATACTTTTATTCCTCTTTTTTCTAATTTGTTTATAAATACTGTAGTAGCTGGCTGCCCTTCGTATCTAGTTATTACAACACTATTTACATCTAGGTCATAAGATCTTAAATCATCTATTAATCTAAGAACTTCCATATCGTAAGTAGTACCAAAGTCACCTCTTACTTTATTTCTTTCTATATCTCCAGCATATACACATATTACAACCTCTACTGAGTCTTTCATATAGCTTAAAACTTTTATCTTAGCATTTTCATCAAATCCTGGAAGAACTCTCTTTGCATGTAAATCTGCTATTAATTTTCCACCAAATTCAAGATATAATTTGTCAAAATTATTTACCCTTTCTAAGATATATTTAGACTGTTCTTTTAAATATTTTTCATGATCAAAACCAATTTTCATATAAAGCACCTCTCATTCTTTCACCAAATATTTTGTTCGTACATTTACTATTCAAGTTTATATTATACAATTTAAAAATTTACATTTCAACATACATTTATTATTTCCCTAAGCTTTATTTAAATCAATACATATATATTATAAATATTAAATTTTGACATTGTTTTCTCACTTAAATTTTTATACTTCAAACTCTCAATTTTTTAAATTTTAAATTTGATTTTTTTGTGAATTTATTGAAATAATTATTTCCCAGAAAATATTTTTATTAAATATGAAATAATATAACAAATTGTTATTAATGCAAAATATATACTCCAATGAATAAAGACAAATAAAAAAATACTGCCATAGAACACCTTTAAAAGGTGTTCTTATGACAGTACCTTTAACTGACACCTAACGGTTGTCAGTTTTTTTGTATTCAAATTTAGCTCCACAATT